>JAQGKJ010000631.1 GCA_028290165.1 Bradyrhizobium sp.
GATCACCGGGGAGAGCACGAAGGAAACCGTAAAACCATTGCGTGCGGGAGCGCCGGGTTAATCCGGTGGACCTGTGGTGACGACACTCGTGTGCTTTCTACATTTTGCACGCGAGGCTACGGGTGCATTGGGCATCCGGCGTTCCCCACGCCCTCCGGGGCGGAAATTCATTCACAACTCGGGCGCATCGCGCCGCGAGAACGCGAAGTTGTGTCGGCGAACAATATGGCTGTTTGAAATTGAAGCTGAGATGCTCGCCGCGAATCTCATTCGTCATGCCCGGACTTGATCCGGGCATCCATCAATCTTCGTAAAAAATCTTTCGAAGAAGATGGATCACCGGGTCAAGCCCGGTGACGACGATCTCAATTGGTATGACGGCTCTTTGCAGAGCAGAGCCCTCAGGCCGCAGCATCAGGCCGCAAACCCGTTGCGCTCAGGCCGCCGCCTCGGGCTGCATCTGGGCCACAATCATCCGCTCCAGCGTCCTGATCGACTGGAAATTCTCGGGCGTGATCTCGGCCTGCGGAATGGTGAAATCAAATTCGGCTTCGACGCCGAGCATCAAGTTGACCATGTCCATCGAGGTCAGCCCGACATCCACCAACCGCGAATCGGAGTTAACGTCCGACGCAATCGAGTTCTGTTCGAGGATGGCCTTGACGAGGACAAGGATGCGGCTCTGAACGTCAGCGTTAAAGGCTTCCATCTTCAACTTCCACCTGTCGGGTCAACTCGCCATCACATTAACGAAGATGCCGAAATCAACTGTTACCATGCCCATTTATAATTCGGCCTTGTTTGAAAAACAGCGCATCTCGTTTGAGGCAAGTCGTCATTTTGTTCTTAACGCTAACGGAAATTAGCGAAATTCCGGCGGTTCAAAATACAGAGGATTAACCGACAACGTTGAAAGGAAATCCGTTTACCCTGAATTTCGTCGACGCATTTGAATTAAATCCTTAGCCTTGGGGTTATCGGAAGCAGTTCACGCGATCGATGTGGCATTGCGCAATACGCTCGCGCAGGTGTTTCGCACCGACAAACCCTAAAGGCATATCGGCCATGAACGTGCAGGAAGCAAGGCTCCGCAACACCGCCGCGGATGAGACCGGCGAGCAATACATTCTCGACCGAAGTTCCTTCATGCAGCGGACGGCCGCGGTCGCGGCGGCAGCCGCGGCGGAGGCAGAGGACGTCGATCGGAACGCGCGCTTCCCGCAGAAAGCCATCGACGCGGCGCGCCAGCATAAGCTGTTGGGGATCCAGATCCCGCACCCGTTCGGCGGCGACGGCGCACCGATCTCCGAGATTGCCGACATGTGCTACACGCTCGGCCGCGCCTGCGCCTCCACAGCGATGATCTTTGCGATGCATCAGACCAAAGTCGCCTGCCTTGTGCGGCACGGGGCCGGCTCTGGCTGGCACGAAAAACTGATGCGCCGCGTGGCGGTCGAACAGATGCTGCTCGCCTCGTCGACCACCGAAGGGCAGAACGGCGGAAACATCCGCTTCTCCACCGCCGCCGTCGAGCATGCGGGTGCGGAGATCTCGCTGGTTCGCAACGCGACCGTGATTTCCTACGGCGCGCAGGCCGACGGTATCGTCACCATCGCCCGCCGCGCCAATGACGCCGCGGGCTCCGACCAGGTGCTGCTGGCGATTACCAAAGACAATTACACGCTGGAGCCCAGTCTCGCATGGGAGACGCTCGGCATGCGCGGCACCTGCAGCGCTGGATTCGAGTTGAAGTTCAAGGGCTCGGCCGAGCAGATTTTTCCCGATGCGTATGACAAGATTCATGCGCAGACGATGACACCGGTCGCCCATCTCTGCTGGTCTTCGGCCTGGGCCGGGATCGCAGCTGCGGCCGTCGATCGCGCGCAGCTGTTCATCCGCAAGGCGGCACGCGGTGCCGGCGGCCAGATGCCCCCCGGCGCCGCCCACTTCACCGCGGCCAAGATGACGCTGACGAAACTGCGCGCCATCATCACGGCCAGCCTCGACACCTATGCGGCGCATGAGCATGACGAGCGCGCCCTCTCCTCGCTGGACTTCCAGTCGCAGATCAACCTGCTCAAGGTGGAAGCTTCCGAGCTTGCGGTCGAAACCGTGATGAGCGCGATGCGGGCATGCGGGCTATCCGGTTATCGCAACGACGGCGATTTCAGCGTTGGCCGGCATCTGCGCGACGTGCTTTCGGCGCCCATCATGATCAACAACGACCGGATCCTTTCCAACATCGCAACCGCAAGCCTGATGAGCGGCGTACCCGCCTCCTTGCGCGATTGAATGGCAGCGTCTTTCGGCAAACACAGGAAGTGCGAACATGAATGTCATCCTTCGAACGACACCGTCCGAAAATGTCTTGCAACCGGCCGATGCGCTGGATCACCTTGCGGACGCGCTGTTCCACAAGATGGGCACCGACGGAGTCTACGCCCGGACCGCACTCTATGAGGATATGGTCGAGCGGCTCGCCGCCCTGATCACGCGGCATCGTGAACCCAATACCGAAGTGATGCGCTTTCCGCCGGTCATGAACCGCGGACAGCTGGAGAAATCCGGCTACCTCAAGAGTTTTCCGAACCTGCTCGGCTGCGTCTGCGGCCTGCACGGCACCGAACGCGAGATCCATTCCGCGGTCAGCCGCTTCGATGCCGGCGGCGACTGGACGACGTCGCTCTCGCCCGCCGATCTCGTGCTGTCGCCGGCGGCCTGCTATCCCGTTTATCCGATCGCGGCCGCGCGTGGCCCGCTGCCACCGGGCGGCCTGCGCTTCGACGTCGCCGCCGACTGCTTTCGCCGCGAACCGTCGCGCCATCTCGACCGGCTGCAGTCGTTCCGAATGCGCGAATATGTCTGCATCGGCAACCCGGACGACGTGTCCGATTTTCGCGAGCGCTGGATGGTGCGGGCGCAAAATATCGCGCGCGACCTCGGCCTGACCTTCAAGGTCGACTATGCCTCCGATCCCTTCTTCGGCCGCGTCGGCCAGATGAAGGCGGTCAGCCAGAAGCAGCAATCGCTGAAATTCGAGCTTCTGATTCCGCTGCGCTCCGAAGAGCAGCCGACGGCCTGCATGAGTTTCAACTATCACCGCGACCATTTCGGTATCACCTGGGATATCAAGGATGCCACCGGCGAGCCGGCTCACACCGGCTGCGTGGCGTTCGGCATGGACCGTCTCGCGGTCGCCATGTTCCATACCCACGGCACCGATCTCGCCAAATGGCCGACCGGGGTTAAGGAAATGCTCGGCCTTTGACAGGAAGCGATTGTGGATCGCGGCGGATCGTCCGGACGGATTGGTAAACGGCAGTGCTCGCTCAAAAACTTCGATGCCGTGAAATTGCCGAGACCGATATCGATGCGGTCGCGGACCTTCTGACGCGCGGATTCGCCGGCCGATCGCGCGAATACTGGATGCAGGGACTGCGCCGTCAGGCGGCGCGCGCGGTTCCGATCGGCTATCCCCGTTTCGGCTATATGCTCGACCAGGATGGCCAACCGGTCGGCGTGTTGTTGTTGCTCTATACCTCGAGAGGCAACGGCGGCGGCGAGCCGACGATCCACTGCAACCTGTCGAGCTGGTACGTCGATCCCGCCTTTCGCAATTACGCCTCGCTGCTGACCAGGATCGCGCAGCGACACAAGGAAGTCACCTACCTCAATATCAGTCCGGCGACCTGGACATGGCCGATCATCGAGGCCCAGGGATTCACGTCCTATTGCAGCGGTTTGTTCTTCGCCGTCCCGGCGCTGTCACGCACCGCGGCGGGAATGACGGTCGAGACGATCTCGCCGGATGCCCGCACGATCGAAGACCTGTCCGACACCGAGGTCGAACTGCTGACGCGGCACGCGCGCTATGGCTGCCTCAGCCTGGTCTGCCGCACGCCCAGTGGCGGCGCGTTTCCCTTTATCCTGTTGCCGATGCGCATCCGCCGCGGCTGGATTGCGCCGCCCGCGATGCAACTGATCTATTGCCGCGATATCGCTGAATTTGTCGACTGCGCCGGTGCCGTCGGCCGGGCGCTGATCCGGCACGGCAAGTTTTCCATTCTGCTCGATTCCAATGGACCGGTGTCGGGTCTCACCGGATTCTATTCCAGCGCACGCGGCCGCAAATATTTCAAAGGTCCTCGGCAACCCCGGCTCGCCGACCTGACTGATACCGAACTGGTACTGTACGGGCCCTGAACATTTTTGAATCTCCTTAACGAATTTCGGTCACAACCGTCCGGAGAGACCATCCATGCACAAGCTCACACCAAACCGAACCGCTGCCACAGCCCTCGTCGAGCAGCTCGTGATCAACGGCGTCAAGCATGTGTTTTGCGTTCCCGGCGAGAGCTTTCTCCCCGTGCTGGACGCGCTGCGCGACAGCAGCATTACCGTCACCGTCTGCCGCCATGAGGGGGGTGCTGCGATGATGGCGGAAGCCATCGGCAAGGTCACGGGACGGCCGGGCGTCTGCTTTGTCACGCGCGGCCCGGGCGCGACCAATGCTTCCGCAGGGATTCATATTGCCCAGCAGGATTCGACGCCGATGATCATGTTCGTCGGCCAGGTGGAAACGACGGTCAGGGAGCGTGAAGCGTTCCAGGAACTCGATTATCGCGCGGTGTTCGGCAGCATGACCAAGTGGACCGTCGAGGTCGACGATCCCAACCGCATCACCGAATTCGTCTCGCGCGCGTTCTATACCGCGAGCAGCGGCCGGCCCGGACCGGTGGTGGTGGCGCTGCCGAAGGACATGCTGAGCGAACGCGTCACGATCGCCAATGCGCCGGCATTCGAGCCGGTCGAGACCTCGCCGGGCGACGAGGAAATGACGAGGCTCGGCGAGCTTCTGGCCGAATCGAAAAATCCGCTGTTCGTGCTGGGCGGCAGCCGCTGGAGTGAGACCGCGCGCCGTCAAATCCACGAATTCGCCGACAAGACCGGCTTGCCGATCGCCACCAGCTATCGCCGCTCGACGCTGTTCGATCCCCTGCATCCGCTCTATGCCGGCGATCTCGGCCTCGGCCCCAACCCAAAGCTCGTGGCGCGCGCCAAAGCCGCCGACCTGCTCGTGCTGGTGGGCGGTCGTCTCGGCGAGATCCCGTCGCAAGGCTATTCGCTGCTGTCGAGCCCCTCGCCCCAGACAAAACTGGTCCACATCCATCCCGGCGCCGAGGAAATCGGCCGGGTCTATCGGCCGCATCTCGCGATCCACGCCTCGCCGAACCGTTTTGTCGCGGCGCTTCGGCGATTGGCGGTTGCGCCCAAGCCTGCGTGGCGCGAGAGCGCAGATATAGCCCATGCCGATTATCGCGCCTGGACCGGCACCGCCACGCCGCAGCCCGGCGACGTCAATCTCGGTGAGATCATGATCTGGCTTCGCAACAACGTTCCCACCGATACCATCCTGTGTAACGGCGCCGGCAATTATGCGTCGTGGATTCACCGCTTCTACCGGTTCCGCGAATACATGACCCACGTGGCGCCGACTTCCGCGTCGATGGGCTATGGCATGCCCGCCGCGATCGCGATGCAGCGCCTGCATCCGGAGCGGCTGGTTCTGTCGGTCAATGGCGACGGCGATTTCCTGATGAGCGGTCAGGAATTCGCGATCGCGGTGCAATATCGGCTGCCGATCATTGTCGTGGTCTGCGACAACGGCATGTACGGCACCATCCGCATGCATCAGGAGCGCGAATTTCCCGGCCGCGTCAGCGCCACCGAATTGCACAATCCGGACTTTGATGCGTACGCTCGCGCCTTCGGCGGGTTCGGCGCGGTAGTGACGAAGACCGCGGATTTTCCGGCAGCGTTCCAGGCAGCGCGGGAATCGGGGCTGCCCTCGATCATTCACCTGAAGATCGATTCGGATGCGATCCTGCCGGCGGCGACCCTCTCGGGCATCCGCGAGCGCGCGTTGCAGCAGGCATAGCCTTGAAACGCCGCTCAGGCGTGCGCGAATTCCCAATAGAGCTTGCGCGCCCGGCGGTAAAACGGCCCGGGCTGCAGCGAGCGGTCGTCGATCCGGATGACCGGCGCGACCTTGGCGAAATTGCCGCTGGAGAAGATTTCATCGGCGCCCAGAAAATCTGGATATCGCAGCGTCGCCTCGACCACGCTGACGCCGTCGCCGCGCAACAGATCGATCACCCGCTGCCGCGTGATGCCGGCAAGGAACGTCCCGTTCGGCGCCGGCGTATAGACGACGCCATCCTTGGCCATGAACACGTTGGAGTTACCGAACTCCGCGACATTGCCGAGCATATCGAGCATCAGGGCATTGTTGAAGCCGCGCGCCTGCGCTTCCATCAGCGCGCGCGAATTGTTCGGGTAAAGGCAAGCCGCCTTGGCATCGACCGGCGCGGATTCCATGGTCGGCCGCCGGAACGGCGACAGCGTGATGGCGCTGCCGGTCGGGGCCGGCATCGGCGCCACATAGAGGCTCAGGCACCAGTTCGTGGTTTCGGGATCGAACAGCACGCCGCCGCCGCTGCCGGACTGGGCCCAATACATCGGCCGGATGTAAAGCTCCGCATTGGCGTCGAAGCGGGCGATCCCTTCGCGCGCCAGCCCCAGCCAGGTTTCGGTGTCGACCACCGGCTTCAGCTTGAAATTGATCGCGGACTGATTGACGCGGGCGCAATGCCGATCGAGATCGGGCGCCACGCCTTCGAACGCGCGCGCGCCGTCGAACACGGTCGAACCGAGCCACGCCGCATGCGTGCGCGGCCCCATGATCGGCACATTGCCTTCATGCCAGGCGCCTTCGAAAAAGGTCCAGGTCTGCGAAAAACTGACTGGCTTTGTCATCTCGGCCATTATTGCCATCCGCACCGCGCGAGAAGCGCACAACGCCGCTACTATTGTCCGAATTCCCTAAGGATTTCCTTGCGGGTTCCGCCCGCAATAGCGATCGATTCACGATTGATAGACCACAATGTAGGAGTAAATTGCGCTAACGGAGCCGATATGCCCCTCGACCCCCTGGCCAAGCGTTTTCTCGCCATGATGACGGCGGCCTCGCCGGGCGATCGATTGCGGCCAACGGCGAACGACCGCCGCCAGGCACTCGCCAAACTCATGCAATTCGCGCGCGCCGACGTGACGGCAGCAGATGGGACCGACGGCGTATTACCGGGGCCGGCGGGCGACCTTCCCTATCGGCTTTATGCGCCCACCAATGACACCGACGAGCCGCTGCCGGGTTTTGTATTCTTCCACGGCGGCGGCATGGTCGCCGGCAGCATCGAGACCCATGACCTCATCTGCGCGGCGCTCGCACAGGTGACGGGATGCCGCCTGGTATCGGTCGGCTATCGCCTTGCGCCCGAGCACAAATTTCCGGCCGCCGTCGAGGACGCGATCGCGGCGACAAAGTGGGTTTCCGAACAGGCCTCCTCGCTTGGCATAGATTCGGAACGGCTCGTGGTTGGCGGCGATTCCGCGGGCGCGACGCTTGCAGCGGTAGTTTGCCACGACGCGCTGCGCGGCGCTGGGCCAGCGATATCGGCGCAATGCCTGATATGTCCGGTGCTTGATTTCGAGGAAACATCCCCGTCGCGTGAGACGTTTGCCGAAAATCATCTGCTCGACAAGGCCACGCTGGAAGCGGACCTCGCCGACTATCTGCCCGACGGGGCGGAGGTCGCCGACATCAGGATCTCGCCGCTTCGCGCGGTGAAATTTACCGGACTTCCACCCGCCATTATCCATACCGCCGAATTCGACCCGATGCGCGACGAGGGCAATGCCTACGCGGGAAAGCTGTTGGCGGCGGGCGTTGCCGTCGAGCACGTCTGTCACGACGGCATGGTCCATAATTTCCACGCCATGGGCGCGATACTTCCGCAAGGCCGGCTGGTGCTTCACCAGATCGGCGAACAGGTGCGGCGCGCGCTTGGCAATTGATTCAAATTTTAATCAATTGGTGAAGGTCCATTAGGGTTATTTCCTCAATGTTTGCGCGAATTATTGCAGGCTTGACACTCCGCCTCTAACAAAGACGTTGCGAATAAAACGCATGTTGAAGTGCGACACGCAACGTAGAGGTGGACCATGCGCAACGAGACGATCGCAATTCACGCCGGCTACGACCCAGATCCGACCACCAAATCCGTTGCGGTCCCGATCTACCAGACGGTAGCCTACGCGTTCGACAGCGCCGATCACGGCGCCGCGTTGTTCAACCTCGAAGCCGAAGGCTATCGCT
>JAQGKJ010000639.1 GCA_028290165.1 Bradyrhizobium sp.
TGGCGTCGAGAATCTTTCCGGCCTTGTCCTTGTCGAGACCGCCCTTCTCATCGGGCTTGTGCGACCTGAGATGGAACTCGCCCGATCCATCGAAGCGGAACGGCGCGACATAGGGTTTTAGCTGGGCGCCCAGCGATTGCGAAGGCTTCTTGCTCATCAGATCGAGAGCTCCGGTTGCAACCCTCGAACCGTACAGGGTACGCGCCATGGAAAAAAGGCCCCAGCCATGGCCGGGGCCTTTTCGTCGGCCTTCACTTAGTACGCGTTGCACACATTGACGCGTTGCGGGCCGAGTTCGGTGAAGATGGTCTTGTAGCAGCTCCCACCGATGAAGAAGGACGAACGATAGAAGCGGCCGTGACGGAAATTCCCGCCCCAGTGACCACCATGGCCGCCCATGTGCATGCCATGTCCACCACCGTGCCCGCCCATGCCATGGGCAGAGGCAGCGGAAGGCGCGACGGCAGCGATTGAAGCGGCGGCGAGAGTTACGAGAGCGATTTTACGAAGCACTGTAGTTCTCCATATCTGGCGCGGAATGCACCGGTTACGCCCATCAGACGTCGCCTGAACGCGATTGGTTCACGTGATTTTTATGAACACCCATTCAGTAAGCGGTTGAAGCGCCAGCGTGTTTCGCAAAAGGCCGCGTGACGCACGCGCTATGCTTGATCGGTGAGCGTAGCCCGGATGAAGCGAAGCGAAATCCGGGGATAGGTGTCACCGGCATTCCCGAATTTCATGGAGCCTGTCATCGGGCGCGCATTCGCGCGACCCGTTGGCTCCATCCGGGCTACGAGGTGCTAGGTCGCCAGCTGCGCTTCGATAAACGCGGTGACGAAGCGCGGCATCGCCGCGGTGAGATCGCCGGCTTCGCGCACCAGATGGATGGCAACGAGTTCGGGCTGGGTTTGCCGCGCGAGGTTGGCTTCGATCCGAGCGCGCAGCTCCTCGCCGGAAATATCGACGTTCAGCATCCTGATCATCGCGATCGCACGACCGGAGACGACGCAGTCCCAGTACGGGGCGGCCCGATAATCGGCGGATGTCAGACCGGTTTCCTCCTCGACTTCGCGGGCGACGCTGCCCGCGATATCGACCGCGTCGCCGCGGATGTCATCGAGATCGGGCGTTCCCGAGGCAAAGTAGATGCGTCCGGCATTTGAGGTGTGAGGCCCCATTTCGCCAAGTACGAACGCGCCGTCGGAGCTGCGAAGCGCGCCCATCCCGAAACCGTTGAACACGCTCTGGTCCGGAAAGCCCCAGTCGCGCCACGCCAGGAAACTTGCGAAATCAGTCTCGAAATAGCCGGCGCTGAAGCGATCCTCGGTGAAGACCGGGTTGCGTCCCAGCAGCACCCGGCCATTCCAGAGTTCCGGCTTCTCGCGTTGTTTGGTCGCGAAATGCATGTCGATGTCGGCGCGCCGCGCGTCGGCGAACGTCCACGACCACGGCAACAGACTGAGATCAAGCGTTGTTACGCGGTGAATGACCGGAAGCGTCTCCGCCGTCATCGAAGGACTTTACTTCGCATTCATCCCGGTGGTCTTTTTGGCCTGATCGACAAATTTGTTGGTGAAAGTCTTGGTGACGTCGATATTGGCCTTCGCAACTTCGGGCGAACTCTCGCTGAATACCGCGAGCACGGCGTCCGCACCCTTGGGATCCATTTTGCCGGTCTCCGAATACATCGGGATCGTGTTTTTCAGCGCGGCGAGATAAAGATCCTTGTTCTTGCCGACGGTTTCCGGCGGCATTTTTGCCATGATTTCTTCCGCCGAATGCGAGTGAATCCACGCCAGCGTATTCAGAATGGCGTTGGTCAAAGCCTGCACCTCCTTTTCATGCGAAGCTACCCAGGCCGTCGTCGAGTAGAGCGCGCCGCCGGGATACTCGCCGCCGAACACCTCGAGCGTATCCTTCTGGGTGCGGGTATCGGACAGGATGCGCAGGTCCGGATGGCTGCCCTGCAGCACGGTGACCGACGGATCCAGCATCACCGCCGCGTCGATCTGGCCCTGCTCCATCGCCGCCACCGCGGTGGCGCCGAGGCCGACGCCGATCACGGCAACGCCCGACGAATCGACGCCGTTTTTCTTCAACAGATATTTCAGGAAGAAATCGGTCGAGGAACCCGGTGCGCTGACGCCGACTTTCTTGCCGGCGAGATCCTTGATCGATTTGATTTCGCCGTTGTGGGAGGGCGATACCACCAGTACGAGGCCCGGATAGCGGTCATAGACCACAAACGCCTGCAGCTCCTGCTTCTTGGCGGCGAGATTGACGCAATGGTCGAAATAGCCGGAAACCACCTCGGCGCTGCCGCCGAGCACCGCCTTGAGCGCGTCCGAGCCGCCCTTCAGGTCGACCAGTTCGACCTCAAGGCCTGCCTTGTCGAATTCGCCGAGCTGTTTTGCAAGTACCGTCGGCAGATAGCACAGGCAGGCGCCGCCCCCGACCGCAACGGTGATCTTGCTTTGCGCTGCAGCAATGCCGGACATCAGCACCAGGGCCAGCAGCGTCGCGGCGAGTCTGCCAAACATCGTCTTCATGATTTCCTCCGGGCTCTCGATTGGACCCACGATAGAGCAGCGCGCGCGTCTTGAGAAGGCGGCCCTGCAACCTCTGGCAACCGTGATTGCGCGCCAAACAGAATTTCTCGCCGTCCCGGCCTTGCGCCGGGACCCATAGCCACCGGCGTTCATTTGGTGGAAGGCGTCAGCGAGATTTGCTCTATCGATAGATCACGCGGTATGGGTCCCGGCGCAAGGCCGGGATGGCGGGAAGGAGCGGATTGCTTCGTCGCCAACTACGGCGAGAACTATCCCCGTCCGTCAACTCCGGCCGGCCGCCAACTCAACGGTCCTCTCTGGACCACGATCGCTGCTGCGACCAGCTCCAGGGCGATACAGAGTGCAAGGGCAGCCTCATAGTCGCCGGTCCAGCCGCGTACCATGCCGACAAGTTC
>JAQGKJ010000640.1 GCA_028290165.1 Bradyrhizobium sp.
ACAAGACAGAAGTCCAGCGTCCGCGTCTTTTGCATGTAGGGATGCGGAGCCCTGGGCGAATAGGTCTAGGCGGCGGGCGACCCGACGGCGGCAAAAAAAGCTACGACTTCTCTCGCGCCGACCTTGCCGGCATATACCGCATCCGGGGGAAAGGTGATGACGCGGCAGACCGAACCCTGCGACGGCGGCTCGATCGTGTTGTGAACCCGCATAGTGGGGGCACCAGCCCCGAGGGCAGTGATGTCCGCGGCCCAGATGTGGCTCGACGCATAGCCCGGCCGGGCCGGGTCGCGGCTGATGTCCAGGACAGGTCCGACCGACAGAGCCTTCGATCGTCCATCGGCACCGTCGATCGTCACAATCCGCCTGATCGGTTTGTCGAGCATTGTCATTGCCGGTTGTCTTTCGCGCCCATCATGACAAAGGCCATCAGGCTGCCGCGGTCGGGATTGGTCCAGCCATGCCAGTTGCCGAGTTGCACGACGACATCTCCCTTCTGCATCGGATACGTGCCGTCGTCGAGCAGCAGGGTTCTCTGTCCGTCGAGCAGGATGCCGTAGTCGATGGTCGCCGATTTGTGGTAGGGCGAACTGTAGGCGTTCTGGCCGCCACGATAGAATGTTCCATTTGGGGCGCGGATCGTTTGGTGCCGTTCCTTCCTTTGCGTATCGGTCGCAGGATCGTAATTGGCCGGGCGACCCAGACTTTCGACGATGCGAAGATGTCCGCCCTCATGGGGCGGCTCGAAGCTGAAAGGCAGATTGCCGTCGTCACGGATGCCGGAAATCGGCGCGGGCACTCTGTGATAGACCCATAGATCGGTCATGCGCGCGGATACGTGCGTGTTCACGTTCGGCGCCGCACTATCGAACAGGACACAGGAGCGGCCCTGATCGTCGGTTCCGGTCACGACCCGGCGTATTGGTCTTGCTTGAAAGGACACATTCACCTCCGGATCAATGTGAACCCCAAATCATCAACTCGGGCCGGCGCGTGAAAGGGTGCGCGTGAGCCCGATACGGCCGGTCTGCCTGGCGCGCCAGAGATTGCCGGTTCCGCTGGTGACGTAGAGTTCGTCCAGGCCTTCCCCGCCGAAGGCGCACCGCTCTGGGCAGTCGTCCGGGAATTCCTGCGTTTCCAGGATCCGGCCCGTTGGCGACACAATATAGACCAACGACCCGGGCCCGGTTTGGTTGGATCCGGCGCAGACGATGAGATTGCCAGCTGCATCGAGACAGAGGCCTTCCGCACCGCGCTGCGGCCCGCGGTGGTCGTGGCCGAAACTATGCAGCACCAACGGGCTGCCAAGACGGCCGGTTTCATCGACGGGATAGGCGCGCAATTGGCGCGGTGCGTCACTCGCAGCATCGCCTTCGCCGACATAAAGCGTCCGCTCATCGGCAGAAAGCGCGAGGCAGCGCGGCGCCGCCGTGTCGAAGGTCAGGCGTTCGACGATCCAGTCATGGGTCACGCGATGCCGATCGAGCCGCAGGACCGAGGCATGCGGCAGGTTCGGAAATATCTGTGGCCCGTGCGATGCGAGGTGATGATAGGGATCGGTAAACCAGATACGGCCCACACGGTCGACCGTCAGATCGCTTGGAAAATTGATGCGTTGGCCGTCGAGCGTGGCCCCGAGCGCGACCGCGGAGCCGTCGGATTTTATCTCGATGACCCGGCGGCTGCCTTCCTGGCAGCCATAAAGATACCCATCGGGCGTCAGCGCCAGACCGTTTGTCCGATTGGTGAAGCGACGGATCGCGTCGATGCTGCCGCTACGCGGATCGTAACGCAGGAGACGGCTTTCGAGGACTGCTGTGAAGAGGATGCTCTTGCCGTCCCAGACGATGCCGCCGGTCGGGCCTTCGAAGGGGCCCGCGACGTGTTCGAATTTCCACGCCATCAGACGGCTCCTACCGGAATGCCCGGAATCTTCAGCCGGGTGCGGAACACGCAATTACGCGTGGTGATGTAGAGTGTGCGCCAATCATCGTCGCCCCAGGCCATGTTGGTACATACGCCCGGCACGTGCAGCCGTCCGAGCAAGGTGCCGTCGGGCGCGACAACATGAACGCCGACGGGGCCGGTACAATAGACATTTCCCTGTGTGTCGACCTTCATGCCATCGGCGTGGCCCGGCTCGTGACCTTGCAGCGTATAGAACAGGTGGCCCGCACCGAACGAGCCGTCCGCCTTCATGTCGAACACGCGAATATGCGCCCGCGGCGTGTCGTTGACATACATGCGCTTCTCGTCCGGCGAGAAAGCCAGGCCATTCGAGCCGGCAAAATCGGTGACCATCGGCGTCAGCGTGCCGTCCGCGGTGAGGCGAAACACGCCCTGCCAGTCGAGGTAGCGCTGTATGTCGTCGCCCTCCATACCCGGGATGAGCAAGCCGTTCTGCATCTCGGTCCAGTAGATCGTGCCATCCGACTTCACGACGATGTCGTTCGGCGAACTGATCTTCTTGCCCTCGTAATGCGAGGCGAGGGAAATCAGCGAGCCGTCGCTCTCGAGCCGCCAGACATTGCGCGAAGACCAGCCGGCAATAACCAGCCGGCCCTGATGATCGAGCGTCATCCCGTTGAGATGGCCGGACGGCGCCAGCACCGTTTCGGTGCCGATGCCCGGAATCCATTTCAAGACCTTGTCGCCGATGATGTCGACGAAATAGAGCCAGTTCTTCCTGCGGTCCCAGACCGGCCCCTCACCGAAGATCAACCCGCGGACGATCTCGATCAGCGGAGGATCGGGATCGGCAACATCATGCATGGCGGGCGCGAGAAATTCGACATGCATGTTCAATAGGCTCCCTTGGGCCTGCCCCAGGCGGGGCGGGCGAGCGCGTTCACGTCGGTCGTCGCATCGATGACGACGGGCCGATCCAGGGTAAGTGCATGGCGCAACGCGCCGTCGAGGTCTGCAGGGCTTTCCACGCGAATGCCGACGCAATCGAAGGATTCGGCGATCCTGGCAAAATCGAGCGGGCGGAAGCGCCACATCTCGCCGGCGCGCCCGCGCTGGGTACCGCCGTAGGCCTTGTCGAAGAGGGGAATTTCCTGATTGAGCGCGGCGTTATTGTTGACGACGACGACGAGGTTAAGACCAAATCGCGCCGCGGTCTCGAGTTCGGCAATATGATAGTAGAAGGCGCCATCGCCGCAGAAGCAAACGACCGGCGTATCCGGCAAGGCGCATTTGGCGCCGATAGCAGCCGGGAAGCTCCAGCCGAGCGAGCCGGCGCAGCGCAGAAACCGTTGATTGGGCCGGTTGAGATCGATCATGGTCCCCGACCAGATGCCCGAATGTCCGGTATCGACGACGACGGTTCCGTTCTCGGGCAATGCGTCCGAGATCGCCTGGCACAACCGCTCGGGCCGCATCGGTACCGCAGACGATGTCAGCAGCGGCGTCTCGAGCGCTCGCCATTCCCCGACGAGAACGCCGATCCGCGTTATCCAGGCGTTGCGCTCCGCCGTGCTCCTCGATCTGGCCGCTTCCAGCAGCAACTGGAGACCAACCTTGGCATCACCAAGCAGGGAGACACTGTTGGGATAGTTGCGGCCAAGCTCTTCGCCATCGATATCGAGCTGGATGACGGCCGTTCCGGGAGCGGGGATCGTCCAATTGGTCGTGACCTGGCTGCCGGTGCGGCTGCCGACAAAAAACACCAGATCGGCTTCGGCGACGGCGCGATTGGCACAAGCCCGCGAATAGGTTCCGCAGACGCCGACGGAAAGCGGATGTTTGTCGGCGATCGCCCCTTTGGCATTAAGCGATGTCACCACCGGAATATTGAGGTGTTCCGCTAAGGCGCGCAGTTCAGCCTCCGCCGCCGATATCGTCACCCCACCACCGGCCATGATGATCGGGCGGCTTGCCTTGGCGAGTAGATCGACGGCGCGTTGGATGTCGCCAGCGTCCGGGGCAGGCCGATAGGCGGGAACCCGGCTGTGAATCTCTTCCACGACCAGCGTGTACTCGCCTTCGGCCTCGAGGCCATCGCCCAGCGCGCCGGGCAATTGCAGGTGCGTCGGCCCTGGCGACCCCGATGTTGCAGCCCGAAAGGCCTGCCGGAGCAAATCCTGAAGCCGTTCCGGTGCCTCGACCCTGGCATTGAACTTGGTGACCGGATCGAATTGCGTGAAATCTTCGACTTCCTGATAAAAGTTGCGGTAATGCGTGCGCGGCGTCGGGCCGCCGGTCAGCGCAATGACCGGCGAGCGCGCCATATATGCATCGCGCAAACCGGCGGCGAGGTTCGACGCGCCAATATTCTGGGCCAGGCAGACGCCCGGCCTGCGGCTCGCTCGTGCAAAACCGTCGGCCATATAGGCTGCGGCTTTTTCGCCATGGGTCATAACCCGGCGAATGCCGAAATCCTCCATTTCCGCCATGGCTTGAAGGACAACCGCCGGAACGAAGAATACATGGCTCACGCGATGCGCGTGCAGGGTCTCGGCGAGATAGCGGGAGCCCGTCATTTTCGGCAACAGAAAACCTCCCTGACAGGCCGGCATCTTGGGCGCGGCTCTTACGAGCGGTTGTAACCGCAAGCGGCTGTGGTAAAAGCCGAAAAAAGGTAATAGGTGAATTCCAAAACGGAATAGTCTCGAAATGAAGATCGAGCAGTTGCGCGTCTTGTGCGAGGTGGTCGACCAGGGTTTCTCGATGTCGAGGGCCGCCGATGCCCTGGACATATCGCAGCCGAACATCAGCAAGCAGATGCGACTTCTCGAGGAATATCTGGCTGTCGAGCTCTTGCTCCGGCGCGGCGGCCGCATCATCGGCATGACGGAGCCGGGCCAGGACGTCCTTAAAGTCGCGCGGCGCATCGTGCTGGACGCCGGCAGCATGAAGAGTATCGGAGAGGATTACAGGCGCGGCGACCGTGGGCGGCTGACAATCGCGACCACCCATTTCATCGCCCGCTATCTCTTGACCGACTGCATCGAGCTGTTTCATCAGCGGTTTCCGAAAGTGCAGATTACCCTGCATGAAACCACTCAACGGCACGCGCTCGACATGCTGCAATCGGCCGAGGCCGATGTTGGAATCTTGAGCGAGCCGCCACGCGGCGGTGTCGGCGTCGTGCAGCTCCTGAGCCAGCGCAAGATCGCCCTGAGCCTTGTTGCGCCGCCCGATCATCCTTTGCTGGCGCGGCGACCGGGCACGCTCGAGGTGATCGCTCGTTATCCGCTGGTGCAACTCGATCCGACGCTGTCCGGCGGCTGGAACGTCAAACGCGCTTTCGAGAGAGCAGGGCTCAGTCCGAATGTCGTGATGACGGCCGGCAATATAGAAGTCGTCAAAGCCTACGTGGCGCGCGGCCTGGGGGTGGCCATCCTGCCGTCGCTCTGCGTCGACGCCGAGCACGATCCCGATCTCGATAAGCTCGATGCCAGTCACATCATTGCGCCAATGCCGCATTTCATCGGGCTGCATCCGGAATCGTTCGTGCGCGGTTATGTCTACGACTTCATCGAGACATTCTCGCCGGAATGGACGAAGCGGCGGGTAAGCCGGCGGATGCGCCAGAGCCCGGATTAAGTCACCTCAAGCAGGGCCATTGGCGCAGTGGAAAAATATCTGGCGTCCCAATGGCCAAGAAATATTCTCCAGATCAGGCGGCCCCTCTATTGCGCGAGATACCCGCCGGTGCAATCAAATACGGACGGTGTAAGGAAAGACACTCATGACGAGAAAACCGGCATTCAAGACTTCGCCCTCCAATTCAGCGATCAAGGAGGTGCAGACGCTTCCGGAACATCGCGTGGACATGCCCTATGCTCCGGCAATTCGCGTCGAGAGCCCATGCGGATTGCTTTTCATATCAGGCGCCACGCCGTCGCCGCTTTATCATAAGCACCCTCACGTCATCGACGAGCACGACCATCCGAACCGCATCGAGGATCAGACTCGTCGCGCGATGGAAACCATCAAGACGATCCTTGACCATGAAGGGCTGACCTGGACCGATGTGGTGAAGGTGACAAAATATCTCACGGATATTCGCGACCAGGACGGCATGGTCGCCGTGCTGAAGGAATATTTTGGATCCTGGACTCCGGCGAGCACAACGGTCTGCGTCAATCAGCTGTCGACGCAGGGGGCGCGCGTCGAGCTCGACATGATTGCCGTATTCCCAAAAGAAAGTTGAAGGAGTTTGTTGGCGGCCTTCAGGGGCGGCACTTTACGCAACCCTATGCGGGCGCTTCCCAGATGCCGTCGCGAACCTGCGCTCGTCCGAGTTCGCAAAGCATATCGTAAAATCGTTCCGCGGCCACTCCAAGCGAGCGGGCCTTCGGCCGGGCGACGAGCCAGGTGATGAAGAGATCGTTGATCGGGCTCGCGGCAATCTTCTTTTGCGCCAGCAGCGTACGAACCCCGCAAGCAGGCAGCACCGTATAGCCAAGTCCGGCCGTCACAAGATCGGTCATCAGCGGCAGCGTATTGGCTTCGAACCTCACATTGGGCGTCAACCCATGGACGCCGAGCCCTCGCTCGATTGTCAGCCGCAGGCTGTTCGGGCGCGTTGTCAGGATCAGCGGCAGGTCGGCCAGCGTCTTGATCGGCGTTTCCCGCCGCATCGACAGCTTCGCGCGGACCGGTCCAACCAGCAGCATGCGCTCGCGGCCGAACTGCTGCGCGGTTACGCCGTGGCCGGGCTCGTGCGTGTTGGTGATGGCAACGTCGATCAGGCCGTTGGCTACGAGGTCGCGCAGCTGGGCGCTGGTCTCCTCGACGATCCGGACCACAATTCGCGGATATGCCGTATTGAAGCTCTTGACCAGCGGGACTGCGATCAATCCGCGCGGCGACGGCGGGATGCCAAACGCAACTTCGCCAGAGGGCTCCAGCGAAACCGCAGCGACATCGGTTTTCAAGGCGCGCAACTGCCGCTCGATGCTTTGCAATCCTTCGTGGAGTTGCTTGCCGGCCTCGGTCAGCATCATGCCGCGGCCGCCCCGCACGAAAAGCGGTGTTTGAAACTGATCTTCAATGGATGAATTTGTCGGCTCAGCGTCGGCTGCGACACGCGCAGCGACTGGGCGGCGCTGCTGAGATTGCCGTGCTCGATCACCGCAAAGAAGTATTGGATTTTTCGCAGGTCCACGGCATCCGCTCCCGGTCGGACAAGTATACATTTATTGAATAGATCGTATAGAAAAAATTCGATTGCTGCATGTAGGCGCGGTTGCTACGTTTCACCTGCCGTGGACCGACCGAACGTGAACACAACGGAGCCGCCATGCGATCTCTATTCCGACCAGGCGCAGTGATCGTCACTATCCTGCTGGCGCTGACCATGAGCGCCAGGGCGCAAGAGCCAATCCGGATCGGCGTCCTGCTGCCGTTCACTGGCCCGCTGGCAAAAAATGGAATCGAGAACTGGGAGGCCATGCAAATTGCGCGCGACATGATCAACGAGCGCGGCGGCATCAACGGCCGAAAGATCGAATACTTGCAGGGCGATGCGACCAATCCCAACGCGGCGATTAGTGAGGCCGAACGGCTGATCAGCAAGGACGGCGTCAAGATCACGACGGGTTCGTTTGCCTCTCCCATCGCGATTGCCGTGAGCCAGGCCGCGGAACGTCACAACGTGTTTCACTGGGAAACCACGGGTGCCGCCGAGATCATCACACGCCGCGGCTTCAAATACACCTTTCAGGTCGGTGCGCCC
>JAQGKJ010000677.1 GCA_028290165.1 Bradyrhizobium sp.
GCCCGCGAAATCGATCCCCGCGATCATCGGAAAGCGCCGCACCACCGGCGCCTTGCCGGTGACCGCAAGGCCATCCTTGTAGTTCAGCGTCGACCATTCGACCCGAACGGTGACGTCGCCCTCCATCAATTCGGCTTCGTCGAATTGCGTGAGCGCTGCGGTGGTTCCTTTTTCCGCCTTGTCGATCCTGATCGCCTTGAACGTTCCCAACGGTACCTCCCGGTCTTCTCAGCCGCGATGTTTAGAGCATGATCCGAAAAAGTGGAAACCGGTTTTCCGAAAAGATCATGCTCAAATGAAGAGGATCAGGCAGCTTGCGCAACCGGGCGCGCCACCGGCGCCTCGACGATCGGCAGGTTGATGAGCGCCGACAGCACGCCGAACAGCACTGAAAGCCACCAGATCGGCGTGTACGAGCCGAATTTCTCGAAAACGATGCCGCCGAGCAAGACACCGAGGAACCCGCCGACCTGATGGCTGAAGAACGCAAATCCATAAAGCGTCGCCAGCCATCGCGTCCCGAACATCAGCGCGACCAGGCTGGAGGTTGGCGGCACCGTCGAGAGCCAGGTCAGGCCGGTGACGACGCCGAACGCGATCGCCGAGAAGGTGGTGATCGGGAACGAGATGAAGGCGACGATCGACATCGCCCGAGCGAAATAGATCACCGACAGGATGTAGCGCTTCGGAAACCTGCTCTGCAGCCAGCCGACGCTGAGCGATCCGACGATGTTGAACAGGCCGATGGTGGCGATCACCCAGCCGCCGGTCTGAACCGCCGCGCCGCGATCGACCAGATAGGCCGGAAGATGCACGGTGATGAAGGCAAGCTGAAAACCGCAGGTGAAGAAGCCGAGGACCAGCAGCACATAGGAGCGATGGCCGAAGGCCTCCGCCAGCGCCTGCTTGAAAGACTGCTGCTGCGCGGCGGGCACATCGCTTGCGGCCACGCTCGGCGTCGCCAGCGCCAGCGATAGCGGGATCACCAGCAGCATCAGGGCCGCGAACACCGTCAATGCCGGCTGCCAGCCGAAATTGTCGATCAGCGCGACACCGACGGGCGCGAACAGGAATTGTCCGAACGATCCGGCGGCGGTCCCTGCCCCAAGCGCGATGCCGCGCCATTCCGGCGGCAGCAGCTTGCCGAACGACGACAGCACCAGGTTGAATGAGCATCCGGAGAGACCGAAGCCGATCAGAAGCCCGGCGCCAAGTTCGACCGAGGCCGGCGTCGACCCGTATCGCATCACCATCAGGCCCACCGCATACATCAGCGCGCCGATGGAGATCACCCGCACCGTGCCGAACCGATCCGCGATCGCGCCGGCAAATGGTTGGCCCATGCCCCACAGCAAATTCTGTACAGCCAAAGCGAGCGCGAAAACGTCGCGGCCCCAGCCGAACTCACGGCTCATCGGCTGCATGAAGAAGCCGAAGGTCGAGCGCGGCCCGAAGGTCAGCATGCCGATCAGGCTGCCGCACACCACGATCACCAGCGGGGTACGCCAGCTGACGATGCCAGAGGACGGACGGACGTCGCCTGCGGTTACGGTCATGCAATTCCCCCAAAATGCTTCGCCCGGGCCGCGAAAGCCGGGCCGGGCACATTGCAGGGAGTTAATGCATTCGCATGGAAATCCCAATCGGTAGTCCGACGAAAAACCGCTTCGCAATGCAGCGATGCAAATCAGGGCGGTCAGCCTTGACGATTTGGCGACTCGGGCAACCTAGCGGAGCCTTAGAGGTGATGTTATATCCGATTTGCTCAAAGCGAGGATAACTCTCTTCCTCCTGAGACACCGGACTTTCCGCAATGTCGCGGACCAAATCCGAGAAACCGCCGGCCCCTAACGTGGCCGGATTTCTCAAAGCCCAAATATACTCAATTTGAGCATATTTGGAAAGGGAGGCCACCATGCCGATCGCAGGAATCTATGGCCGTGACGACTTTGCGAGCCAAGGGCAGCCGGCCGCGCCCGCTCGGAGCCGCGTCAGTCCCGCCGGGCGCGCGCGGGCGCTGCCGATGCCATCGCTGGAATGGACGCCGGAGGTCGAGCGCTCAACCGCGCATCTCTATGAGCGGGTCAAGAATGTGATCTCGCCGGTCGAGTGGCCGTTGATGGCGCCAACCATCAAGGCGATCAACGAACTGAAGAAGACGCGCGACGCGGTCATTCTGGCGCATAATTACCAGACGCCGGAGATTTTCCATTGCGTCGCCGATATCGGCGGCGACTCGCTGCAGCTTGCGATCGAAGCGACAAAAGTGAAGTCCGGCATCATCGTGCAATGCGGCGTGCATTTCATGGCGGAGACCTCAAAACTCCTGAACCCGCACAAGACGGTGCTGATCCCGGATTCACGCGCCGGCTGTTCGCTGGCATCCAGCATCACCGGCGCGGATGTGCGGCTATTGCGCGAACGCTTTCCCGGCGTGCCGGTCGTCGCCTATGTCAACACGTCCGCCGAGGTGAAGGCGGAGGTCGATATCTGCTGCACCTCGTCCAATGCGATCGAGGTGGTCGAAAGCCTCAACGCGCCGAAGGTGATCTTCCTGCCGGACCAGTATCTGGCGAAATACGTGGCCTCCAAGACAAACGTGAACATCATCGCCTGGAAGGGCGCCTGCGAAGTGCACGAACGCTTCACCGGCGATGAATTGCGCAGCCTTCGTGAGGCCGACCCGACGGTGCAGATCATCGCCCATCCGGAATGCCCGCCCGACGTGCTGGCGGAGGCCGACTTCACCGGCTCGACCGCGCATATGATCAACTGGGTCCGCAACAAGCGCCCGAGGCGCGTGGCGATGATCACCGAATGCTCGATGGCCGACAATGTCAGTGCCGAGTTGCCTGATGTCGAGATGGTGCGGCCCTGCAATCTTTGTCCGCACATGAAGCGGATCACGCTGCCCAAGATTTTGGACAGCCTGGTTTCCATGCGTGAGGAAGTCACCATCGATCCACTGATTGCCGAGAAGGCGCGGCGTTCGGTGGAGCGGATGATCAATCTGAAGAATTGAATTGCATCGTCGTCCCCGCGAAAGCGGAGACCTAGAACCACTGATACTGATTATCGCGAAAGGTAACTACCCCATCGCCCAATTGATAAGCCACGGCGTATGGGTTCCCCGCGTTCGCGGGGACGACCAAGAGGAGCAAGCCATGTCAGGCTACGATGATCTCACCCGCACCTCTGACGACGTCGTCATTGTCGGCGGCGGCCTTGCTGGCCTGTTCTGCGCACTAAAGCTGGCGCCGCGTCCGGTCACCGTAATTTCGACGGCGCCATTGGGCCAGGGCGCCTCGACGGCGTGGGCGCAGGGCGGCATCGCAGCCGCGGTTGCCGAAGGCGACAGCGCCGAGGCGCATGCGGCCGACACGATCGCCGTCGGTGCGGGCCTGGTCGATGAAACAATCGCGCTGGGACTGGCGCGCGAAGCCGGCGCGAGGATCAATGACCTCTTGCATTACGGAGTCCCTTTCGACCGCGACCTCGAAGGCAGGCTCGCGGTCGGCCGGGAAGCCGCGCATTCCGCGCGGCGCATCGTGCATGTCCGCGGCGACATGGCAGGCAAGGCGATAATATCGGCACTGATCGAAGCCGTACGTAGAACGCCTTCGATCCGCCTGATCGAGGGTTTTGCCGCGGAGGCGCTCTTGACCGGGGATGGCGTGGTCGCGGGAGTTCAGTTGCGCAAGGTTGGCGACGCCTTCGCAAAGCCCGTGGCGACGGCCTCGCGCGCGGTGGTGCTGGCGACCGGCGGCATCGGGCATCTCTATGCCGTGACGACCAATCCGACCGAAGCCAGCGGGCTCGGGCTCGCGATAGCAGCGCGCGCGGGTGCAATCATCGCCGATCCGGAATTCGTGCAGTTTCACCCGACCGCGATCATGGCCGGCCGCGATCCAGCGCCGCTCGCGACCGAAGCGTTGCGTGGTGAAGGCGCCACCCTGATCAACGACAAAGGCGAACGCTTCATGCTGGAACGGCATCCGCTCGCCGAGCTCGCACCGCGCGACATCGTGGCGCGCGGCGTGTTCGCCGAGATCGCTGCGGGCCACGGCGCATTCCTCGACGCGCGCGAGGCGTTGGCCATGCGTTTCGCCGAGAAATTTCCGACGGTCCACGCAAGCTGCATCGCAGCCGGCATCGATCCGGCAAAACAGCCGATCCCGGTGGCGCCCGCCGCGCATTATCACATGGGCGGCATCGCCGTGGACGCGCATGGCCGCACGTCACTGAAGGGATTGTGGGCGGGCGGCGAAGTATCGTCCACCGGCGCGCATGGCGCCAACCGGTTGGCGTCGAACTCGCTGCTCGAGGCTGTGGTCTATGCCGCGCGCATCGCCGAGGATATCGCAGGCCACGCGATCGCTGCGCCGGCACGGGTGCCGGCAGCGTCGATAGGCCAGCCAGACGGCGCCACGTCCCCGCTGGCCGAAAAGAATCTGCGGACAATGATGACCGCGCATGTCGGCGTGATCCGCGATGCCGAACACCTGGCAGAGGCCGTGCAAGCATTTGCCGCCATGGAGCGGGATGCGGATAATATCGCGCTGCGCAACATGGCGACGACCGCTCTGTTGGTTGCGGCGTCGGCGTGGGCGCGGCGCGAAAGCCGCGGCGCCCATTTCCGCATCGATTATCCGGTTGAGAAACCAGCGCTGGCGCATCGCACTATGACGACGCTGGCCGCGGCGCGGGAGATCGCGGCGCAGCTTTCGGATTCCGCGCCGGCGCGGTCAGCACAACCGATCGTAGCATGAATGGAATTCGCGATCATGACAACACCCGCATCACTCGTCAATTCCGAAGCCTTTTTGTCACCGCTCGCCCTCGACGAGGCCGTGCGGCGCGCACTGGACGAGGATCTCGGCCGCGCCGGCGACATCACCTCGATCGCCACCATTCCGGAAACCACGAAGGCCCACGCCATCATGATCGCGCGGCAGGCGGGCGTGATCGCCGGGCTGCCGCTGGCGGTTGCGACGTTTCAAAGACTTTCGCCTGACATCAATATCCAAGCGCATTTTCGCGATGGCGGGAGCGTCGCCGCCGGCGTGCATGTGCTGACCATCTCAGGCCCGGCACGCGCCGTGCTGGCCGGCGAACGCACCGCGCTGAAATTTGTCGGCCGGCTGTCCGGCATCGCTACGCTGACCGCTGATTACGTCCGCCATACCGCCGGTACCAAATTGCGC
>JAQGKJ010000679.1 GCA_028290165.1 Bradyrhizobium sp.
CAGAGCCCGCCGAGCAGCATCGTCACCATCAGATTGATGTAGCGGCGCTGCTCGCCGAGCCGGTTGCCGCCAAGCGGAATGTCGAGATAGTCGCGCAGGAAGCGCGACAGCGTGTTGTGCCAGCGCCGCCAGAATTCGATGATCGAACCCGCCCGATAGGGCGAACGAAAATTCACCGGCAGCCGGATGCCGAACAACAGCGCCAGCCCGATTGCCATGTCGGAATAGCCGGAAAAGTCGAAATAGATCTGCAAGGTATAAGCTGATGTTGCAAGCCACGCCCATGAGGTGGTGACGCTGCCGCCGGCATCGAGATGGGCGAACACCGGCGAGACGAACTGCGCCAGATTGTCGGCGATCACGACTTTCTTGAACAATCCCGCCGCGAAGATCGCCAGCCCCCGCGCCGCCAGCACCGATGAGCGCGAGGTGTGGCCGCGCTTGAACTGCGGGATCATCTCGGCGTGATGCACCAGGGGGCCCGCGATCAGATGCGGGAAGAACGACACGAACAATGTGTAGCTGACGATGTCGCGCTCGACCTTGGCGCCGCGCATCACGTCGACCAGATAGGCGATCTGCTGGAAGGTGAAGAACGAGATCCCGAGCGGCAGCACGATGTTGAAGAACGGCAGCGGTGCGCCGGTCAGGGTATTGATGCTGTCGAAGATGAAATTGGTGTATTTGAAGTAACACAACACCGCGAGATTGAGCGCGACGCCGAGCGTGCCGATCGCGCGGCGGCGCAGCGGATCCACCATCCGCAAGCCGAGCCCAAAATTGACTGCGATCGAGGCGATAAGCAGCAGCAGGTAGACCGGCCGCCAGGCGCCGTAGAAAAACAGCGAGGCGCCGGCCAGCACCATGATGCCGGCCCGCGGTGAGTGGCGGCGCGCGGCGGCGAATGCCAGCACGGTCGCGGGCAGGAATTGAAACAGGAACGTGTACGAACTGAACAGCATCGCGCGCGGCTAACGCTTCAGCCGCGACACGAGATAGCGGGTATAGATCGGCACGCCTGAGGCGTTGACATGCATCTCGTCGGCGTAATTACCCTGCGCCAGGCCTGATATCGACTGGATGTTGAGAACATCGAAGCCGCAGCGGCGTCCGGCGTCGGTGACGAGCGCGGCGTATTGATCGTCCTTGTCCCGCCACGAGGGATCGCGGGCGCGATCGTAGCGCGGCGTCCATGGCGGCACCACGACGGTGAGCTTGCGCGTCAGCGCCACCATGTCGCAGAGCGCGCCGATCTCGAAGCGCGCCTTCGGACCCGACAGGTCCCAGTTCGCGTAATGCGCATGCGAGCCGATATCCGCGGGCCAGCGGTCGTCGCCTTGCGTATGGTCGATGACCTTCAGGCCGAACGCCGTCGACTGCGAACCGAGATCGGCGACGTGCTGATCGGCGGCGAGCCGCGCGCCGAAGGCTTCGCGAATGTAGCGAATGAGCGTGCCGACGCGCAGCGGCAGGAACGATCGCATCTGCTCGACCACGCCGAGCCGGGCTGCGACGTCCTGCGGATAGACGGTCGCCGACCGCACGCCTTCATTGAACAGGAAAGGCGCGACGCTGACGACGACATGCGCCTTCTCGAACGAAGCGGGCGCGTGGCGCATCGCCGCCAGCAGCGCCAGCGGTTCGCCCGCGTCATAGGCGATATTGACCGCGCTGCCCGGCGCTTTGCCGATCAGCTGCGCGGCGAGGTTGGGGTCGACCTGATAGACCGTCCGGCTTTCGCCGGCGAAGATCAGTTCGGGGCGCGAGGCCAACAGCGGCAGCTTGACCGCAAGCAGAACCGGCACATCGTCATGGACCCGATTGGCGACGGCGAGCAACCCCGCCAACGCCGCAAGCCACACCGCCGCGGTCAGCGCCAGCGCGACAGCGATCCATCGCGCGGAAGCCCGCTGCACGCCCCGCAGCGAGGCCGGTTGAGAAATGGAAAGGCTGCCCATCATGCCGCCGTTCAAGCATGAACCGCCGCTGCAGACAATATCGGCTACTCAATGCGCGGCCTCGGTCGATGCCATGGCCGGCTTTTTCAACAGCACGACCAGGAGGCTGAGGCCGAAATAGAACAGCGTCAGCATGAAGAAGGCATCGCCATATCCCATCACCACCGCCTGGCGGTGAACGATCTGGGACAATTGCTTCATCGCCATCAGCGCCGCATCGCCCATGCCCTGCAGGCGCTGGGTGAAATTGTTGAGCGTTTCGGTCGCGGTGGCGTTGCCCCAGGTCACCCGCTCCTGCAACCGCGCGATATGCAGGTCGGTGCGCTCGTTCAGCACCTGGTTGATGACCGCGAGCCCGACCGCTCCGCCAAGGTTGCGCGTCAGGTTGAACAGTCCCGAGGCGTTCTTCACCCGGTCCGGCGGCAGCGTCCCGAGCGCGATGTTGTTGGTCGGCACCATCGCGAACATCATGCCGATCCCGCGAAGGATTTGCGGAACCAGCAGCTCGTAGAAATCGTAATCGCGGGTGATCCACGTCATCTGCCAGGAACCGAACGCAAAGATGATGAGGCCCGCGGCGATGATGTACCGCAGGTCGACCTTCAGCATCAGCCGCCCGACGATCGGGGCGGTCAGGAACATGGTGATGCCGGAGACGAACATGGTCTCGCCGATCATCAGGGCGCTATAGCCGCGCACCTCCGCGAGATAGCGCGGATACACGTAGGTCAGGCCGTAAAGGCCGATGCCGATGCAGAACGAGAGCAGGCAGCCGATGCTGAAATTGCGGTAGGTGAAGGCCCTGACATCAACGATCGGTTCTTGCGCCGTCAGCACGCGGTAGAAGAAGGCGATCGCGGAGATCCCGCAAACGGCAGCGGAGACCGCCACGGAAGTATCCTGCAGCCACTCGTATTGCGGCCCTTCCTCGAGCACGTATTCGAGCGAACCCAAAAACCCCGCCATTGCGATCAGGCCGAACCAGTCGAAACGATCGAGCAGTCCGAAATTCGGCTGATCGAAATCGACCAGCGCGAGCACGCCGATGGTGATGCCGATGCCGGGGACGATGTTGATGAAGAACAGCCAATGCAAGGACATGACGTCGGTGATGAAACCGCCCACCGTCGGGCCGATGGTCGGCGCCATCGTGGAGACCAGACCAATGATCGGACCGACGATATGGAGTTTCGAACGCGGGAACACCGTAAAGGCCGATGCCGATGCAGAACGAGAGCAGGCAGCCGATGCTGAAATTGCGG
>JAQGKJ010000686.1 GCA_028290165.1 Bradyrhizobium sp.
CGCCAAGAGATAGCATGCGATTTCATCGCCGGCTGCGACGGTTTTCATGGCGTCAGCCGTGCCAGCGTCAAGCCTTCGGCGATCCAGACGTTCGAGCGCGTCTATCCCTTCGGCTGGCTCGGCATCCTGTCGGAGACGCCGCCGGTCAGCCATGAATTGATCTACAATAATCACGCCCGGGGATTTGCGCTTTGCACCATGCGCTCGATGCACCGCAGCCGCTATTACCTGCAATGTCCACTTGACGATCACATCGATCAATGGCCGGACGAACGGTTCTGGGACGAATTGAAGCGGCGGCTGGACCAGAAGGCGGTTGCCAACCTCGTCACCGGACCTTCGATCGAAAAGAGCATCGCACCTTTGCGCAGCTTTGTCGCCGAGCCGATGCGGTTCGGGCGGATGTTTCTGGCTGGCGATGTCGCGCATATCGTGCCGCCGACCGGCGCCAAGGGATTAAACCTCGCCGCCAGCGACGTGCATTATCTCTCGCGGAGCTTGCGCGAATATTACGACGAAAAATCTTCCGCCGGAATCGATCGCTATTCCGAACAAGCGCTGGCGCGGGTCTGGAAGGCGGTGCGCTTCTCGTGGTGGATGACGCAGATGCTGCACCGCTTTCCCGACACCGAAGGGTTTGGCGCGCGAATTCAATTGGCCGAATTGGATTATCTAGTCAGTTCGAAGGCGGCGACGACGTCGCTGTCGGAGAATTATGTTGGATTGCCGTATTAGCGGCCGTCATTGCGAGGAGCGCGAGCGACGAAGCAATCCAGCTTCGCCAGGAGCCCTATGGATTGCTTCGTCGCTCGTAATGACGGGGAAGGAACACGGGACATGCTCACTCTCTACTTCGCCC
The DNA here is from genome assembly GCA_028290165.1 of Bradyrhizobium sp. Next base: position 860 of record JAQGKJ010000686.1, read on the forward strand.
CAGGTTCCAGTTCGTTTGCGGTGCACATCGCGTTGCACGAGATCGGCGCGCCCTTCGATGGCAAACCGATGTCGTTCAAGAACGATGACATGCGCTCGCCCGATTACCTCAAGCTCAATCCCGAAGGCAAAGTGCCGACGCTTGTCATCGACGGACACCCGCTCACCGAAGTGGCGGCGATCCTGTATTATCTGGCCAAACGTTTTCCGGATGCCGAACTGTTGCCGCGCGACGATATCGAGGCCGATGCGCAGGCGCTGTCATGGATGTCCTTTGCCGCGTCCACGCTGCATCCGGCGCGCCGGCACGGACTGGATCATGCCAGGGACGTCTGGCGAATTGCCGATCGGCGATTGGGAGACGGCTGGGCGCTGGGTGACTATTCGATCGCCGACATCCATCTGTTTCGGCTGTATTGGCGGTTCGCCAATTCGCTGAAACCGGCGCCGGAAGAGTTTCCGAACCTCACCGCGCATTATGCGCGCGTGATGGCCCGACCAGCGGTGCAACGCACGATCGAGATCGAATCAGCGGTTGGATATGAACTGCCGGGGTGATGAACCTCGTCATTGCGAGGAGCGAAGCGACGAAGCAATCCAGCTTTCGGCGCGCTCCCTGTGGATTGCTTCGCGGAGCCTGTCATCGGGCGCGCATTCGCGCGGCCCGTTGGCTCGCAATGATGACCGGGCGATCACCGTCACAAGACATAGACAAAATCCCGTTTTAAACTTTGTATGCGGTGCATTTCGCAGCCAGATCGCGTTCAATGGCTCGCATGACAGCTGACAATACCGATATCCCCGAAGGTTTCGAACGCCAGTCCCGGCGCAGCCCCCTCACCGATCCCTGGGAGCCGATCTATTCGAGGCAAACGCCTGACGCGATCATCCTCGGGCTGCGGCTGGCCACGCCGCATACCAACGCGCGCGGATTCGCCCATGGCGGGTTGATTGCAGCGCTGACGGATAAGGCGATGGGGCACAGTTGCGGCCACAAAATGCGCGGCGCCTATTCGCTGGTGACAGTCAGCATGTCGATCGATTTCATCAGCAGCGCCCAGATCGGGCAGTGGCTCACGGTCGAGACGGACGTGATCAAGACCGGCAGCACGCTCTGCTTCGCACAATGTTTTGTCAAAGCCGACGACGCCGTGATCGCCCGCGCCAACGCGACGTTCCGCGTGGGGCCGAAGAAAGATTAACCGCTCGCTTTAGGTCGACGCATGATTTTTCACCGTCATGCCCGGCCATCCACCGTCATGCCCGGCCTTGTGCCGGGCATCCACGTCTTTGGTGCCGCTCAAAGGACGTGGATGGCCGTGACAAGCCCGGCCACGACAGCGGTTGGGTCGTCCTGTTCAAGTTTCATTCCCCGAAATGCCAGTCGCTGATCTCGGTCACGAGGTCGACGAAGGCGCGCACCTTGGCCGACAACAGCCGCGAGGTCGGATAGACGATGTGGATCGGCAGCGGCGGCTGTTCGAATTTTTGCAGCACGATTTTGAGCCGGCCGGCCTTGATGGCGCCGGCCGCCTGGTAGGCAAGCACCCGCGTCAGGCCGCCGCCCTGCTCGGCATACTGGATCGCGGCGTCGGCGCTGTTGGTGGTGAAGCGTGGCGCAGGCGTCACGCGAACCTCGCGGCCGTCTTCGACAAAGCGCCACTCGGGCTGCGCGGTCGTGGCGCCGAACTGGATCGTCGCGTGCGATGCGATCGCCCCCGGCGTCTTCGGCTCACCGTTCTGCTTCAGATAATCGTTCGAGGCGACCACGATCCTTCGCATCTCGCCGACATGGCGCGCGACCAGCGTGGAATCCGCAAGGTGGCCGATGCGGACCGCGACATCGACGCCCTCCTCCACCAGATTGATCATGCGATCGGATAACCGCAGTTCGCCCGAAACCTCGCGATGGCGTTTCAGATACGCCGACATCACCGGACTGACATGCAGGCGCCCGAATCCGATCGGCGCCGACACCACCAGCCGTCCGCTCGGCCGCGTCCGCTCGCCCTCGGCAGCAGTTTCGGCTTCCTCGACATCACTGAGAATGCGGCGCGCGCGCTCGAGATAGCGCGCTCCGACATCGGTCAGCGCGACCTGCCGCGTAGTCCGCTGCAACAGCCGCGCGCCGAGACGCTCTTCCAGCGCCGCAATCAGCCGCGTCACGGCCGAGGGCGACAGCCCGAGCTTGCGGGCGGCCGGCGCAAACCCCTGGAGGTCGGCCACCGCGACAAAGGCCTGCATGGCGTCGATGCGATCCATGGCATTATTTCATATGTTGCAATGATGAAGTGTCAATCCCGGGGATTGTTCAAATTTCGGAAGGAGCCATGTTGACTGGGGAAGACAGCGCTCCAGCAAGAGAATTTCCGATGTCAGGCACCCACACCTATTCCAGCGACGTAGCGTTCACGTCAGCGGTGAAGGCCATTCAAGTCCGCAAGGGGTCGCGCGAGGCCTATGCCCATGTCGAGGCGCGCGGCGGCTGGCGCACCGAAATCGACGGGCAGCTCTCAGCGTTCCTGGCCGATGCCAACAGCCTGTATTTCGCCACCGCGTCGGCGGATGGCCAGCCCTATATCCAGCATCGCGGCGGACCAAAAGGCTTCATCAAGGTACTGGACAAGAACACGCTGGCGTTCGCCGATTACAGCGGCAACCGGCAATACATCACGCAAGGCAATCTCTCGGAAAACCCCAAGACCAACATCTTCGTGATGGACTACGCCCATCGCCGCCGCGTAAAAATCTGGGGCGAGGCGCGCGTGGTGGATGACGATCCGGCGCTTTTGAAATCGCTGATGCCGAAGGGCTACAGAGCGCGTCCCGAGCAGGTGATCCTGTTCAAGATTTCCGCCTGGGACACGAACTGCCCGCAGCACATTCCGCAAAAATTCGACGCGGCCGACGTGGCAGCCGCGCTCGCCGTGCGCGACGCGCGGATCGCGGAATTGGAGGCGGATCTGGCGGCGTTAAAACGTCAGCCCACCCCGGCGCCATAAGCGCTAGGCGGCGGCCTGTCGTAGCGGCGCCCAGGCAAAATCCGGATAATATTGAAGCATCATGCGGTCGACATAGGCCGTGAGATTTTGGAATTGCTCGGTGCGCTCCCGCAATTGCGAGGCAAAAAACGGTGTCAGGATTCCGGCAAGGGTGGCGAATGCGGTGGCATCGGTGCCGCATGGCGTATCGCCCATCAAATATGGCTTGTCCCCAAGCTGCACGGAGAGTGCGAACAACGAACGGACGGCAAGGTCGACGTCCTCGTCCGGGGCATGACGGCCGAGACCGCTCAAAAGATAGTTCTCGGCGACGCGGAATTGCGCGTCTTCGCGAAGTTTTTCACGCAGATGCTCGGGCGCGCCATCGAAAAAATGCGCGGGGCCCTTTGCAAAATTCAGGGCATCAACCCAGCGTGCGCCGATCAGCGCCCAATAGAGATGGTGTTCGATCATCCGCTCGAACGCCCAGGCTTGCGCGCGCGCCTGCAAACTGAGCGGCGCGTCGAAATCGAAGCCATATTTGCCTTCGAGATGGGCGCGAATGAAGGTGGAATCGGCGATGCTCTCGCCGTCATCGACGATATAAGGCAGCTGTCCCTTGGGAGAAGCGGGCGGCTTCGCCCGCTCCTTGCGATAGCCAAGGCCTGCCATCTTCAACTGGAGTTCGGTCTTGGTCACAAAAGGGCTGATTTCCGGCAGTCCAAAACCTTCGCCAAAGCCATAAAGGGTGATCACGTGGGCGCTCCCGATTTCCTGAGCAGGCGCTTCAGACTAGTCATTCCCTGCTGCCACCGTGGTGTCAGCAG
>JAQGKJ010000704.1 GCA_028290165.1 Bradyrhizobium sp.
TTGATCTGCCCGGAATACATCGGCGAGCGATGCACATTGGCCCGGATGACCTCGTGGGTGGCCGCCGTGGTCCGGGTGATGCCGCACTGGATCTGCCGCGTCGTGATCTTGTCGGTCATGACGGAAAACGGCTCGGGCGGATCGTCGCCGGGCTGCATTTCCACGGCCGACCAGTCGATGGTCGTGCCGTCAAGCCGCGGCGGCGTCCCGGTCTTGAGTCGGCCGAGTGAAAAGCCGGCGCGCTCGAATGACGTTGACAGCCCGAGTGCCGGCGCCTCGCCGACCCGGCCCGCCGGCCAGTTCCTTTCGCCGAGATGGATCAGCCCGCGCAAAAAGGTCCCGGTGGTGATGACGACCGCGCCTGCGGACAGCTCTAGGCCACCGGCCAGGCGGATGCCCGTGACGCGGCCGCTCGAAACGACCAGCTCGTCCGCCTCGCCTTCGATGACGCTGAGGTTGGCGGTCTCGCGGATGGCGGCCTGCATCGCGGCGGCATAGAGCCTGCGGTCGGCCTGGGCGCGCGGCCCGCGCACGGCCGGACCCTTGCGCCGATTGAGCATGCGAAACTGGATGCCGGCGGCATCCGCGACGCGGCCCATCAGCCCGTCCAGCGCATCGACCTCGCGGACCAGGTGCCCCTTGCCGAGCCCGCCGATCGCGGGGTTGCAGGACATCGCTCCGATGGTCGCAAAGCGATGGGTCACCAGCGCCGTGCTGGCGCCCATGCGCGCAGACGCAGCCGCGGCCTCGCAGCCGGCGTGGCCTCCGCCGATGACGATGACGTCGAATGATTCTTGCCGGGCGATCATGCCGCGGCTTTTATCGCGAGCTGATAGAAGCCGGAAGCGGTAAGTTCATCGCGACCGCATGTTTCAGGTCGAACGGCCGCTTGCGAGGTCCAACGGTGGGTTGTTTCACGTGAAACACGTTTTATAAGAGATGAATAAATATCCATTACTTGCCAATACAGAATTCCCGGAAAATCACGTCCAGAATGTCCTCGACGTCGACGCGTCCGAGCAGGCGCCCGAGGGAATGAGCTGCCGCGCGCAAATCCTCCGCCGCTAGCTCCTCGCCGTCTCCGATCGCGGAAATGCTGCGCTGCAGCGAAGATGCCGCCTCCTGTAGCAATTTTCGCTGCCGCGCCCGGCCAATCAGGCCCGCCTCGCCCAAGCCGAAATAATCCTGCGTAAACGCGACCAAGGCTGCAATCAATTCCGGGACCCCGTCGCCGCGGCTGGCCGATATCTTGAAATCGGTGCCGCCCTGCCCTTGCCGCCCGGCCGCAAGGTCGAGATCGATCTTGTTGTGCACCACCCAGACCGGCGCGGCCGCCTGCTGGAGGCTTTGCGCATGTCGCGCATCGATCATCCACAGCACCAGGTCAGCCTCCGCCGCCCGCGCCCGGGCCCGGCGCACGCCTTCCTGCTCGACGGGATCGTCAGTCTCGCGAATCCCGGCGGTGTCGATTACCGTCACTGGATAGCCGTCGAGATCGAGCTGCACTTCGATGATGTCGCGTGTGGTGCCGGCATGCGGCGAGACGATCGCGACCTCGCGCCGCGCCAGTTGGTTCATCAGCGTCGACTTGCCGACGTTCGGGGGCCCCGCGATCGCAACCACCAGCCCGTCGCGCAGCCGTTCACTTCGTCCCTGTGCCGCTAGCACTTCTTCGATCTCGCCAAGCAGCGCTTTGATCTTTGCGAGCGCCGGCGCAATCAGCTCCGCAGGAACATCCCCCTCGTCCGAGAAATCGATGCCCGCCTCAATCAGCGCGGAAGCTTCGATGATCTGCGCGCGCCAGTCACGTACCCTGTCGCCGAGCAAACCTTTCAGCTGCCGCAGCGCCTGGCGGCGTTGCCGATCGGTGTCGGCATGGATCAGGTCGTCGAGTCCCTCGGCTTCGGTGAGATCCAACTTGCCGTTCTCGAACGCGCGGCGGGTAAACTCGCCGGGCTCCGCCGCCCTCACATCTTCAAAACCCGAGAGCGCCGCGAACAGGGACGAGAGGACCGCGCGCCCTCCGTGGACGTGAAATTCCGCGACATCCTCGCCGGTCGCGCTCGCCGGCCCCGGGAACCAAAGCACCACCGCATCGTCGATCGGCTGCTGGTTCGCGTCGCGTAACAGCACCCGGGTCGCCATCCGCGGTACCGGCACCCTGCCCGCGAGCAAGGTCAGCGCGGTGCCGGCGTGTGGACCGGAAACGCGTATAATCGAGATGGCGCTCGGCGGCCGCCCCGACGACAATGCAAAAATGGTTTCCTCGCGTGGATGCATCGCCTAGTGTCCCAGAGCCCCTTGAAAAGGCAACGTAATTTCCGTTGGCCCGGCTCGCACGCGGCGAGCGGCAAATGTGGTAAAATGGTGCAGCAAATCCTGCAGCATAGATGCAGCATTTATGCTGCAGAAATCGGCCAGGGACGTCCGATGGCCCCGCCCCGGCAATTAATACCAAGCTATTTCAAATACTTGTGCGATACAGGAAAGGCCCGACAGGCCTTTCCATGCTGCAGTTCCATCGCAGCATAGACCGCAACATGGGGCTATGCGGCTCCGGACGAAAAAGGGGACGCCCTTTGCAAGGACGTCGCCTTCAAAACCGTCAAAACGGCTCAGGTATTCATCGACTCGAAGAATTCCGCGTTGTTCTTGGTGTTGCGGAGCTTGTCGAGCAGGAAGTCGATGGCATCCATGGTGCCCATCGGATTGAGGATCCGGCGCAGCACGTACATTTTCTTCAGCAGTTGCGGATCGGTGATCAGCTCTTCCTTGCGGGTGCCGGAGCGCGAAATGTCGATCGCCGGGAAGGTGCGCTTGTCCGAGACCTTGCGGTCGAGAATCAGTTCGGAATTGCCGGTGCCCTTGAATTCTTCAAAGATCACTTCGTCCATGCGGCTGCCGGTATCGACCAGCGCGGTCGCGATGATGGTGAGCGAACCGCCCTCCTCGATATTGCGCGCCGCGCCGAAGAAGCGCTTTGGCCGCTGCAGCGCGTTGGCATCGACGCCGCCGGTCAAAACCTTGCCGGATGACGGCACCACGGTGTTGTAGGCACGCCCCAGACGCGTAATCGAGTCCAGAAGAATCACGACGTCACGGCCGTGCTCGACCAGCCGTTTTGCTTTTTCGATGACCATTTCCGCGACCTGGACGTGGCGTACGGCGGGCTCATCGAACGTCGACGAGACGACTTCGCCCTTCACCGAGCGCTGCATGTCCGTGACTTCCTCGGGCCGCTCATCGATCAGGAGCACGATCAGATAGCACTCGGGATGATTGGCCGTGATCGAGTGCGCGATGTTCTGCATCAGCACGGTCTTGCCGGTGCGGGGAGGAGCCACGATCAGGGCACGCTGGCCTTTGCCGATCGGAGCCACAATGTCGATAACCCTTGCAGAAAGGTCCTTTCTGGTGGGGTCCTCGAGCTCGAGCCGGAACCGCTGATCGGGAAACAGCGGCGTCAGATTGTCGAAATTGACCTTGTGCTTTGACTTTTCCGGGTCTTCGAAATTGAGCGTGTTGACTTTGAGAAGGGCAAAATAGCGTTCGCCTTCTTTCGGGCTGCGAATATGCCCTTCGATGGTATCGCCGGTGCGAAGCCCGAAGCGGCGGATCTGTGAGGGCGAGACGTAGATATCATCCGGTCCGGGCAGATAGTTGGCATCCGGCGAG
>JAQGKJ010000722.1 GCA_028290165.1 Bradyrhizobium sp.
GGTCTCGACGTTTAGCTCGACGCTCATCCCAACGCGCAATTGAGGCTTGCCGGGTGTATTAGTGACGCTGACGCGCATCGGTATCCGCTGCACGACCTTGACCCAGTTGCCGCTGGTATTTTCGGCCGGCAGCAGCGAGAAGCTCGACGCCGATGCCGGACTGATGCTGTCCACGGTGCCGGTCCATTGCTGGCCCGGATAGCTGTCGACCTCGACCAGCGCCTGCTGCCCGGGCTTGACGTAGGTCAGCTCGGTTTCCTTCGGGCTGGCCTGAACCCAGACTCGATCGGCCGAGACGATGTTGAACGCGGTTGCCGCGGCGGCAAGGTATTGGCCGGGCTGCAGCGACGGTACGTTGGTGACAATGCCGGCAAAGGGCGCGCGGACCACGGTGTGCGCAAGCTGGCGCGCGGCTTCGTCCCGTGCCGCCACCGCATCCTTGTATTTGGGATGATTTTCGAGGGGTGCATCGGGGTTGCCGTTCAGGTTGGCGACAAGCCCCGCTTGCTGTTGCTGCATCGAGGCCAGCTTTTGCTGCGAACCCTGCAGGGTATTGCGGGCGGCATCGAAGGTGGCCTTGGGCGTGAAGTTGTTGGCAATCAGTTGCTCCTGGCGCTGAAAGTTGACCATGTTGAAGTCGACATCCTTTTGCGCCTGTTCGACCTGGGCCTGCATGTTGCGGTAGCTGGTCTGCAGCGCGACGAGATCGTTGCGGGTATTTCCGACCTGGGCCTCGGCGCGATCGAGCGCCAGTTGGAATTGCAGGGGATCGAGCTTGAACAGGATGTCGCCCTTGGCGACCTTTTGATTATCGTGGACCAGTACCTGGGTGACGATGCCGGCGACGTCGGTCGACAATCCGACCATATCGGCCTGCACATAGGCATTATCGGTCGACATCATGGCGCCGCCGGTCACATAAAAGTAGCCGCTCGCAATCAATGCCACCGGCAGCAACGCAAACAGCAGCGTTCGACGCATTGATTTCTTGGGCGCCGGGATACTTGCCGCGACCGGGTTGGCGCGCGGTTCTGGGGATGGCAAGCCCTCGGGCTTGCGATTTTCCGGATGCGGTGGCTTCGCCTCCGCCGTCCCGGGCCGTGGGTTGGCAACCGACGGGCCGCGGTCAAGACGATGAACGCTCGCCTCGGCGGCAAGCGTTTTGCCATCCCCGGAATTGGCGGGGTTGGTCCCCTTTGGATTAGCCATGACTTACTCTTTTTTGTCCTGCAACCGGCGCATCGCATGCGTCGGTCAGATTGGTTTTCAAGGCCTGTAATGTCTTCAACAGCCGCTCGGTGTCGGCTTCCGACAGTCCGGCCAGCGCTTCGCCGCGGGTGACGTCGCCAAGCTTGCGAAGCTGCTCCAGTTTTGGACGCGCGGCGGGCGTCAGATGGAGCAGCCAGACCCGCCGGTCGAAGGGATCCGGATGCCTCTCGATCAACCCCAGCGTCTGCAACTTGTCGGCGATGCGGCCAAGCGTGATCGGCTCGATTTCCAGCAGGTCGGCCAAGCCGCTTTGGTTGATGCCTTCGTTTTTTGCCAGATAGGCCAGCACCTGCCATTGCGACCGCGTCAGGCCGGAGCCGCGCGCGTGTTGCTCGAAGCGTCGCCGCAGCAATCGCGCGACCTCGTGCAGCAGAAATCCAAGGGTCGGTGCATTCGGTTCCATGACGGTTCCATTCATAAGCATGCTTATGATAAGCTTTGGCTGGTATATTTCAAGCCCGCAAGTTGCTGATCACGCATTTGGGAAAGGCGTCGCGGGAGGGGCGATCCGCGGCGCCCGGTCCATCGGCCTTGCGCCTGGCCGGATTCAAGTGAGGCGGTTTTGCGATCGGCAACACCGCATCGGTCGCCTCGGGTACCTATTGACGCTCGAGGCTGACCCTTGCCGTGCCGCTGCCGATCATATCGAGTTCACGCGCCGCGGCGCGGCTTACATCGATGATGCGACCGCGATTGAAAGGACCACGATCCACGATGCGCACCACCACCGTCTTGCCGTTACGGACGTTGGTCACCAGCACCCTGGTGCCGAACGGCAACGTCCGATGCGCTGCGGTCAGCCCTTTCGGGCTGGTGACTTCGCCGCTTGCGGTGCGCCCGCCGCCATAAAATGCGGCAAGACCGCTTTCGGCGCGAGCCGGACAGTTCGCTATCGCCAGCAAACCGATCGCCGCCGCCATTTTGAAGGGAACCATTCGCCGAGAACGGCCGGCGATCGATTAAGTTCCATTAAGTTCCCCGTCGGGCGGATCAGCCGCGCTTCGAACCGGTCGCCGCCCGACCCTTTTTCCCCCGGCTTGCAGGTTTGAGCGGGCTTGCATGCTTTGGTTTGGCGCTCACCTCATGCGCGAGGTGACCGCCGAAGCGCTTCCGATTGAACGGCACGGCGCCGGCGCCCGGAACGATTTCGATGTCTTCGAGCTGCAACGGCTGGCCACGCGCCGACAGCGGGATCGGGTATTCGATTTGCCGCCCGCTGGAACGATCCCTGAACACCACCTGCGGCCCTTCGGGCTCGGCAAGCCAGTCATCGCCCCATTTCTTGAGCGCGAGATAAGTCGGGAAAAAATCACGGCCCTTGCCGGTCAATAGATATTCGTAGCGCCCGCCGTGCTCGGGCAGCGGCACGCGCGTCATCATGCCGAGATCGACGAACTTCTTCAAACGCGCGCTGAGAATATTCGGCGCGACGCCGAGATAGTATTGAAACTCGTCGAATCGCCGGGTGCCGTAATAGGCTTCCCGAAGCAGCAGGATCGACCAGCGGTCGCCCACCACGTCCATGGCGCGGGCGATGGAGCATTCCTTGTTGGAAGAAGAGGAACGCTTCACAGTCAAGCGGCCTGGCCCGCAGCCTGCGGGGGTTCGACCGCGGCCGCGGGCTCACATGCACGCCGATGCGCAACAAGCACGCCGGCCTCGGATAGTCTCTGCAACTCCGTCTCACTCACACCCAACTCGCAAAACACCTCTCTGTTGTGTTCTCCCTGGAATGCCGGTGTGCCGATCGGCGTCAGCTCATCCCTGGAGAAGTGCCAGGGGCGACCGGGCAATCTGTATTCGCCGCCGCTGCGATCGGGCACCAGCTGAACCGCGCCCCAATAATCGCTCCACTCCGATTTTGTCAGTTCTTTGATCGAACGGATTTCGCCCATGGCAATTTTAGCTTCATCGAACTGCGCGTCGAGGGTTGCCATATCCGGGAATGTCAACATCCAGGACTGGATGATCTGGTGCAGCGCGCCAAAATTCAGCCGCCGCGCCGCGGCGCTGAAAAACCGCGGATCCTCCATCAGATCGACGCGCCGCATCGCGCGCAGCCAGGATGGAAAGGTCCGGCTGCCGATGATGCTGGTCGCGACGGTGAAATGCTCGCCTTGCGGCCCGGTGAAAAACGAACAATCGGTGGCGCCGAGCACCGCCGGCTCCGCGCCGATATCCTCGTCTGACAGATCGACATGGGCGCGTTCGTTGACCGCGAGCAAGGTCGCGGCCATCGCGACGTCGTTATACTGGCCCTGCCCGGTCGCCTGCCGGCTGTTGAGCGCCGCCAGGATCGCAATCACCGCCTGCAGGCCGGCATAGACATCGGCATGCGACAGGCTGTCGGTGCGCGGCTCGGTCAGCGCCGCGCCATAGTGGCGGACGCTGTTTTCGGTAAAACCCGCCTCGGCCTGCACCGTCGGCG
>JAQGKJ010000730.1 GCA_028290165.1 Bradyrhizobium sp.
GAGCCAAATCCGGACCCTGACGCAGACCGAAACGACATGCCTCACGAGCGCCGCTCCGATAGCGCTCTGCCGACGATAATCAGGAATTTGGATGACACATTGATAGGTGCGGATTTCCTGTCGCAAAATTCTTGGAGGGCTTGGGGTGCCCAATTCCTACCGCAGATCGAGGCCCCGCGCTGCTATGGTGAGATAAAGCTCGCCAATGCGGGAAGAAATGGAGCGACTTTCCGAGGTGATCGGCCGAAATCGAAACGAACTCCTGGTAAGCGGCTCCAAAACTTGGGCGCTTTTGCTCGGCGCGCATTTCGCTGATGGAAGCAAGAAGGTTACCGAGTTGAGGGCCTGCCGCAACATTTTTTGTTAGTTTCCGAGTACACCGCCCTCTACAACCACGTTCGTTGATCGATCCGTTGAGGAAATGTTCACTCGCGAATTGTGGCCAGTGACGTGGACCGTGTAATTCCCGCCCGCACCGTGCGGGAACGTGCCCTTTCGGCGATATTTCAACTGGTAATGGGGCTTGGGTGTCATGAAACTCCTGAAAGAATACCGAATCAGTGACTTCGAAGGTCTCATCTTGGCCGCTGGGAAGTTTGCCCCGAATTTCATCGCCGACATTTATGGGATTTTTCGTATCGAGAACGATGATCTTTTCGGGAACAATTGCGGCGTTCGTCATTGCAATCAGTTCTCCGGCCGATGAAACCGTGTCGCAGCTTGAGGTCGGAAGCATCCTGCCAAGTCCATTTTGTTCGGTTCTCCGTTGTGCCCATTTCCATCTCAACGTGAAGCCTGCCTCCTAGGACTCGATCATCGCCGCCGTCACGTCGCTCGGGTAGCTTTTCCATGGTCGGCCTCAGCAGAAATTTGCGGCTTTGAGTGCGGACGGCACGAGGGGTGCGAAGATAGGTGCTGTGCTTCGTCATTCTTGTACCCGGTGACATAGCCGATCTGCAGACGCTTTATCTGCCGAGCATGGATCATGGCCTGTCAGCACTCGGACCTGCCGTGGTCGCCTTCCTGCCGCACTCCGCGATAAGCGAGATGCTGCAAGCGTCACCGCAGCTTACTCGGGCATTTTGCCGCGACGTTTGTCGAAGTCACGATTTTTCGGGAATGGGTCACCAATTTGGGACGGCGCGAGGCCATTGCAAGGGTGGCCCATGTCGTCTGCGAACTCGCCGTCCGTCTGCAGGCAGTGGATCTCGCGCGCGACATCTGCTTTTCCATTCCATGGACTCAGATCGATGTCGCTGATGCCTGCGGAATCTCGAGCGTCCATGCCGACCGCGTTGTACAGGAACTGCGGCGACTTGGACTGGTCGATTGGGGACCAAAACAAATCAGAATCCGCGATTGGCTCGACTTGACCCGAGTTGGTAACTTCTCTGCCGACTATTTGCAGATCCAGGCGCCGCAAACGATCCTGCGCCATTGGCTTATAGCGAGGCGCAAACGCGGGTTTCCGACCAGCAACGGCACGAACTTCCAGGTGCCTCCGCATGACACATCAGCCGGATGAAATGCGAACAACCATCTGACGCCGCTACCCGCTACAGAACATTTCCTGCAGCCGCCCGCGATTAAGCGCAAGCCACTACAATGCGATGACCGCCATAGCGTTATGAAACCCGCCGCGCGCAAGCATGCCGACAGCCGCGTCGATCGAAACTCTGAGCGGCTCTATGTCCTCTTGCTCTTCGACAGAGCCAGTGCGCATCTTGACCTCGCCAGCGTCAATAAGCGCGGCGTACAGCATCATACATTCATCGCTCAGCGCCGGTGCCGGCATGACCTCGAATAGCGCGCATAGTTGACGCGGCAGCGCACCGGTCTCTTCATGGCGCTCTCGAACCGCCGCCTGATAGACATTTTCGTGCGGGTCGACGCGGCCGGCAGGCAACTCGATCATGGCCCCCCTGCCCAGCGCGAAATGGCTACCCAAACGGAACTGACGTATCACCACCGCTTCGTCGCGCACCAAATCGATCGGCAGAACGCCGACGACCAGCCCCGAGCGCAACACGTCGCGTTCGATCGCTGCGACGGCAGTGTGGCCGGGCAGCGATACCTCGTATTTTTCATAGCTGCGATAGCCCCGGCCAATGATCTGCGGGGCGGATATGCGTGCCTCGACCGGAAAGTCGACAAGCACGCTCATGTCGTCAAGATCGGCCTTACGCATTCACCGGCCTTTCACGGTTGCACGTTATTCAGCCGCAGCGATTCCCGGCGATGCGACCGCCGTCGACTCGCTCTCGCGCTTCCTGCGCGCCACCTTGGAAGTCCGCCGCGTTTGGCTGCTCCAGCCCTCAAAAACCAGAGCTGGACGACGTTCGCCAACCGGTGAGCTTCGGTTCCCGATTCCGCAATATGCGAGCCCGGCACGGGCTACCTGGTCTTCCCGGAAAATGTTCCTGAAGTCCATCAATAGCGGAGTGATCATTACGTGCTTGATTCGCGCAAAATCGAGGCTCCGGAACTCGTTCCATTCAGTCAATATGACCAGCGCATCTGCGCCGCGGGCGGCGTCCAGCACGCTGGCGTGATAGCGGACCGACGCCGGCAGGAGCGGTTTCGCGCGCTCAATTCCGACCGGATCATAAGCGTGCACCGTTGCTCCCTGTTCGACAAGCGCGCTCGCCAACGCGATCGAGGCCGCTTCGCGCATATCATCGATGCCTGCCTTGAAAGTCAGTCCGAGCATCGCGATGCGCTTCCCACGCAGCTCTCCACCGCTGGCCGCACGAATTCTTGCGGCCATGGAGTTCTTGCATCTATCGTTCGAAGCCAGCACCGCCTCCATGATACTCATTGCCGCGCCATATTCCTCGCCGGTCTTGACGAGAGCCCTTGCATCCTTGGGGAAGCAAGAACCGCCGAACCCCGGGCCAGCATTTAGGAACTGCAGGCCAATGCGGGAATCCAGGCCGACGCCCAACGCGACCTCAGAAACACGCGCATCCACGCTCTCGCACAAATCGGCTATCTCATTGATGAAAGCAATCTTGGTCGCAAGGAAACCATTGGCCGCATACTTGATCAGTTCCGCCGATCGCCGTTGCGTCACAACGATACGGACAGGTTCGATACCCATTGCAGCGTAGATCTCCTTTAGGATGACCGCAGCGCGGTTGGAATCGGCCCCGATCACGACGCGGTCCGGCTCCTTGAAATCCCGAATGGCGCAGCCCGCCCGAAGGAATTCCGGGTTCGACGCCACATCGAAATCCAGAGCGGGCCGCAGCCGGTGGATCATACTTGCGATTTGATCTCCGGTGCCGACCGGCACAGTCGATTTGACAACCACGAGGCATCCATTTTGCAAGGAAGGCGCAATTTCTGTTACGGCGCCGCGGAGATTTGAAAGATCGGCATGACCATCGGCTTGTCTCGGTGGTGTTCCGACAGCGATGAAAACGATGTCCGCCGTCGACACTGCCGGTTCGCTTCTGCACGAAAATGCGAGCGTGCGTTTGCGGCGTCCTTTCCCGATGATTTCGGCAAGGCCCGGTTCATAGATCGGCATCCGACCTTCGTTAAGCATCACAATTTTCGCCTGATCGACATCGACAGAGGTAACTCGATGTCCCGCCTCGGCGAAACATGCACCCGTTACGAGGCCGACGTAGCCAGCGCCAATAACTGCAATTTTCATCACTGGTCCTCGAACTCACGGTTCATCTTGCTTCGGAAACCTGCTCACGGCTTCTCGGATTCC
>JAQGKJ010000783.1 GCA_028290165.1 Bradyrhizobium sp.
TTATTCGTTCTCTAGCGAATTGCAGCAGGAATGGAACTGGAGCGAGCGTTACGCGCCGCAGCCCGAAATTCTGAAATACGCCAACCATGTCGCCGACCGGTTCAATCTCCGCAGCGATATTGCGCTCAACACCCGGGTCGATAGGGCCATCTTCGACGAAGGCACAAATTCGTGGCAGGTCACCACGTCAGACGGCAAGACCGTGACGGCAAGATACGTCGTGATCGCCACCGGCTGCCTGTCGAATGCGCGGATGCCCGATATCAAGGGACTCGTCGACTTCAAGGGCAAGGTCTATCACACCGGCCACTGGCCGCATGAACGGACAGATTTCACCGGCCAGCGCGTCGGCGTGATCGGCACGGGCTCGTCCGCGATCCAGTCGGTACCGGTGATCGCGGAGCAGGCGAGCCATCTCACGGTGTTTCAGCGCACCGCGAATTTTTCCATTCCCGCCCGCAACGCGGCGCTGACTGCCGAGGAGCGCGAGGCGTTCCGCGCCAAATATCCGGAAGTCAGGCGCTTTGCGCGTGAAGAGGCGCGCAACGGTATCTATACCGAAATGCCCGACCGCGGCGCGCTCGATGACGGCGACAACGAGCGGCGCGCGAAATATGAGCAGCGGTGGCAGCGCGGCGGGCTGACCTTCATGTCGGTCTACAACAACCTCGCGCTCGACAAGGCCGCCAACGATACCGCCGCCAATTTCGTCCGCGAGAAAATCGCCGAAATCGTGAAGGATCCCGCAACGGCAAAACTGCTGCAACCCAACAACCATCCGATCGGCTCAAAACGTATTTGCGTCGATACCGATTATTTTACCACGTTCAATCGCCCCAACGTGACGCTGGTCGACATCAGATCGAATCCGATCGAGGAAATTCTGCCGAACGCCGTGCGCACCGGCGGCAAGGATTACGAGGTCGACGCACTGGTCTTGGCAACCGGATTCGACGCCATGACGGGTTCGGTTGCAAAAATCGACATTCGCGGGCACCAAGGGCAGACGCTCAACCAGAAATGGGCGGAGGGCCCCAAAACCTATCTCGGCCTGATGAGCGCGGGTTTTCCGAATCTCTTCATCATCACCGGCCCCGGCAGCCCGTCGGTCTTGAGCAACATGATCGTCTCGATCGAGCAGCACGTCGACTGGATCAGCGATTGCATCGCCTGGATGCGCGACCTCGGCTTTGAGGCCATGGAAGCGAACAAGGCTGCCGAGGACAGTTGGGTCGCGCATGTCAATGAAGTGGCCTACACCACGCTCTATCCGCAGGCCAATTCCTGGTACATGGGCGCCAACATCCCTGGCAAGCCGCAAATCTTCATGCCCTATATCGGCGGCGTCGGCGTCTATCGCGAGATCTGCAACAACGTCGCGGCAAAGGGCTATGAGGGATTTACGATGACGGCGGCGGAACGGGCTCAGAAGATGGCCGTCGCGTCATCGTGAGAGTGCGATAGGCGCACCGACTGCGGCATCCTGAGGTGCGCGCTGTCGCGCGCCTCTGGCGGGCAAAGCGAAAGCGTGCCCACCGTCTGGGCATGGTGAAACGGTTGTGGTGGGCACGGCGCAAGCGCGTCTTTGCCCACCCTACACGCCAGCAGTTTATTCTAACCCCGCAGCCGCCGGGCCAAAGTTTCGACGAAACGGTCGGCGTCGGCCTCGTCGTTGAAAACGTGGGGTGAGACGCGCATGCGGCCGAGACGCGTCGCGACGTAGACGCCTTCGCCGGCAAGTCGCGCAACGAGGCCTGCCGGCATGCCATCCCCAAAGCTGAGGCTCAGGATATGCGGCGCCCGCACGCGACGCTCCGGCACGCTGACGCCGAAACCGCCCACGCCGTCGGCAATTCGATCCGTCAGCATCAGCAGGCGTCGCGCAACGGCAGCCGCACCCCAGTCGGCCATCATTTCCATGCCGATGGAGGCCATCTCCATCGAAATGAAATGGTCGCGCTCACCCATGTCGAATCGCCTGGCATCGCCGACGTAGCTGAGATCCGTGAAATAGACCGCGTTCTCGGCGCGCACGTCGCGGCGGCCGGCCGCGGTCTGCTCAAGGGGGATGCCGGCCTGATGGCGCCTTGCAATATAGAGAAATGCCCTGCCGTAAGGCCCGAGCAGCCACTTGTAGGTCGGGAAAATCACAAAATCCGGATCGAGGCGCTGTACATCCATCGCCAGCACGCCCGCGCTTTGCGTCGCGTCGATCAGGAAGCGGGCGCCGCGCTGCCGCAGCGCCGCGCCGACTTTTTCGATGTCGATCAGCCCGCCATCCGACCAATGCACCGATGATATCGAGGCCAGGCTGACCGGCGGTGCGCCCAATCGCTCGATCGCCGCGAGAACCGCCGATGTCCAATCGCCGTCGTCCGGCCGTCGGATCGTCTCAACGGCAAAACCCTGCAGAGCCGCCCGCGTGTGCCATTCGAGCACGGGCGAGGAATGATCGTCTTCCAGGACGATGACGCGAGTGCCGCGGTCGATCGTCAGCACCTTCGCCGCCGTCGCAACGCCGTAGCTGACCGACGGTATCAGCGCGATGTCGGCGGCATCCGCATTGATCAAGCGCGCTGCCGCAGCCCGCGCGCGGGTGTGCTGCTCGTTTGCGAATGCGGCGTCGAGCGTCCAGGGTGTGCCTTTGCGCCCAACCGCGGCGCGGCCAGCTTCCTGTGTTCGGAGCGGCAGCGGGCTGTAGGAGGCTGAATTCAGGTAGCAGATATGGCGCGGCATTTCGAAGAGGGCGCGCTGCGAGGCAAGCATCTTGAGAGTTCTCATTGTTGAAAAAGTTTCTATCATGACGCATCCCGGCCGCGCCAGCCACATGAGCGTCGGCTACGTCGTCCCTGCGAAAGCAGGGACCCATACCGTCGTTGGTTGGAGGTTAAGCCGTTGGCCACCGTGCCATAACGTGAGGCCACGGCGTGGGTCCCTGCTTTCGAGCCTGTAATTTTTTGGTCTTGGGACCGATTTGGGATTTTCGTCGAGGTCGACCTGTGATTCGGTAGTCGCGACGGACAGGGG
>JAQGKJ010000798.1 GCA_028290165.1 Bradyrhizobium sp.
TACCTGCCGGGCGGCGCCTCCGGCGGCATCCTGCCGGCATCGATGGACGATATCCCGATCGATTTCGGCACGCTGGAAAAATACGGCTGTTTTATCGGTTCGGCGGCGGTCATCATCCTGTCGGAACAAGATAGCGTGAAGGGTGCGGCTCTCAACTTGATGCGTTTCTTCGAGGACGAAAGCTGCGGCCAGTGCACGCCCTGCCGCGTCGGCACCCAGAAGGCGGCGTTGCTGATGGAAAAACCGGTCTGGAACCGCGAGTTGCTCGACGAATTGAGCCAGGCGATGCGCGACGCCTCGATCTGCGGCCTCGGCCAGGCGGCTTCGAATCCGCTGACATCAGTCATTAAATATTTCCCAGACGAATTCGTGCCGAAAGAGGCTGCGGAATGACAAAAGTCCAGTTCGAACTCGACGGCAAGCAGGTCGAAGCCGTCAATGGCGAGACTATCTGGCAGGTGGCAAAGCGCCAGGGCCGTGAAATTCCGCATCTGTGTTACTCGCCCGAGCCGGACTACCGGCCCGACGGCAATTGCCGCGCCTGCATGGTGGAGATCGAGGGCGAGCGCGTGCTGGCGGCGTCCTGCAAGCGCACGCCGAGCGTCGGCATGAAGGTGAAATCGGCGAGCCCGCGCGCGGTCGCCGCGCAGAAAATGGTGATGGAGCTTTTGGTCGCCGACCAGCCGGCGCGCGAAACTTCGCACGATCCGGATTCGAAATTCTGGCACTGGGCCGAAAAGGTCGAGGTGACCGAAAGCCGTTTTCCGCCCGCCCAGCGCTGGGAGGGCGACGCCAGCCATCCGGCGATGCGCGTCAATCTCGATTCCTGCATCCAATGCGGGCTGTGCGTGCGCGCCTGCCGCGAGGTCCAGGTCAATGACGTGATCGGCATGGCCTATCGCAATCACGGTTCCAAGATCGTGTTCGATTTCGACGATCCGATGGGGGAATCGACCTGCGTTGCCTGCGGCGAATGCGTGCAGGCCTGCCCAACCGGCGCGCTGATGCCCGCGGTGATGCTCGACGAAAACCAGACCCGCGTCACCTATCCGGACAAAAAGGTAGACTCGCTGTGCCCGTATTGCGGCGTCGGCTGCCAGGTCACCTATCAGGTCAAGGATGAGAAGGTGATCTACGCCGAGGGCCGCGACGGCCCCGCCAATCACAACCGGCTCTGCGTCAAGGGCCGCTTCGGCTTCGATTATATTCATCACCCCAATCGCCTGACCAAACCGCTGGTGCGGCTGCCCAACGTGAAGAAGGACGCCAACGACCAGGTCGATCCGGCAAATCCCTTCACCCATTTCCGCGAAGCTTCCTGGGAGGAGGCGCTCGACATCGCGGCGAAAGGTCTCGTCAAGATTCGCGACAGCAAGGGTGTGAAAGCGCTGGCCGGCTTCGGCTCGGCCAAGGGCTCGAACGAAGAAGCGTATCTGTTCCAGAAGCTGGTGCGCACCGGCTTTGGCTCCAACAATGTCGATCACTGCACGCGGCTGTGCCACGCCTCCTCGGTCGCGGCCTTGATGGAAGGCCTGAACTCGGGCGCGGTGTCGGCGCCCTTTGCGGCCGCCCTGGACGCCGAGGTCATCATCGTGATCGGCGCCAACCCGACCGTGAACCATCCGGTGGCCGCGACCTTCATCAAGAACGCGGCCAAGCGCGGCGCCAAGCTGATCGTGATGGATCCGCGCGGGCAATCGCTGTCGCGCCATGCCACCAAAAATCTGGCGTTCAAGGCCGGCAGCGACGTTGCGCTGCTGAACGCCATGATCAACACCATCATCACCGAAGGCCTCACCGACGAGCAATATATCGCCGGCTACACCGAGGGCTTTGAGGATCTGAAGGCGCGCATCACCGAATTCACGCCGGAGAAAATGGAGCCGATCTGCGGCATCGCGGCGGAGACGATACGCGAAGTGGCGCGGATGTACGCGCGCTCGCGCGCCTCGATCATTTTCTGGGGCATGGGCATCAGCCAGCATGTGCACGGCACCGACAATGCGCGCTGCCTGATTGCGCTGGCGCTGATCACCGGCCAGATCGGCCGTCCCGGCACCGGGCTGCATCCGCTGCGCGGCCAGAACAACGTGCAGGGCGCTTCCGACGCCGGCCTGATCCCGATGTTCCTGCCGGATTACCAGCCGGTCGGGCGCACCGATCTGCGCGAGCCGTTCGAGAAACTCTGGCACCAGGACCTCGATCCGGTTCGCGGTCTCACCGTGGTCGAGATCATCCACGCCAACCATCGCGGCGAGATCAACGGCAAGTTCATCGAGGGCGAGAACCCGGCGATGTCGGACCCCGACCTGCAGCACGCCCGCGTGGCGCTGGCAAAACTCGAGCATCTGGTGGTGCAGGACCTGTTCGTCACCGAAACCGCGTTCCATGCCGACGTGATCCTGCCGGCCTCGGCGTTCGCGGAAAAATCCGGCACCTTCACCAACACAGACCGCCGCGTGCAGCTGGCGCGCGAGGTGATAAAACCGCCCGGCGATGCGCGGCAGGATCTGTGGAT
>JAQGKJ010000815.1 GCA_028290165.1 Bradyrhizobium sp.
CGAGGCAGGTCGACGCGATCATGCCCGAGAATACGGTGATGCCGATCGACTTGCGGGCGTTGGCGCCGGCGCCGGTCGCCAGCACCAGCGGCACCACGCCGAGGATGAAGGCAAAGGACGTCATCAGGATGGGGCGGAATCGCGCCCGCGCCGCCTCGACCGCCGATTCCAAGAGCGGCTTGCGGTCGCGCACATGCAGCTCAAGCGCTACTTCGACGATCAGGATGGCGTTCTTCGCCGACAGCGCGATCAAGAGGATCAATCCGATCTGCGTGTAGAGATTGTTCTCGATTCTCAAGCCCGTGAGCACCGCCATCGGGCCGAGCAGCGACAGCGGCACGGCCAGGATCACCGAGATCGGCGCGTACCAGCTTTCATATTGCCCGGCCAGCACCAGGTACACCAGCAGCAAGGCAAGGCCGAACGCGAGGTAGATCTGGCCGCCGACCACCTTCTCCTGATACGACATCGCCGTCAACTCGTAACCCGTGCCCGGCGGCTGCGTCTTGGCGGCGATCTCCTCCATCAGCGCCATCGACTGCCCGGAACTGTAGCCCTGCGCCGGCAGGCCGATGATGGTGGCGGAAGGATAGAGGTTGTACAGGCTGATCAGCGACGGACCCACCGCCGGCGTGATCTTCGCCACCGTACCGAGCGGAATCATGGCGCCTTGCTGGTTGCGGACCATCAGGTTTTCGATGTCCCGCAGCGTCAGGCGGAATTTCGAATCCGCCTGGGCGTAGACCTGGAAGGTGCGGCCGAACTTGGTGAACTGGTTGACGTAGCTCGATCCCAGATAGGAAGCCAGCGTCGAGAATACCTGGTCGGTGGTGACCTGCAGCGTCTGCGTCTTGATCCGGTCGACGTCGACATCGAACTGCGGCACCATCGAGCGGAACGACGAATTCACCCGCTGCAGCGCGCTTTGCGTCTGCGCATTGGCGACGATCGCGCCGGTGATGGCCTGCAATTTGCCGAAGTCCGAATTGCCATCGCGCAATTCGATCTGCATCGCAAAGCCGGCGGCGTTGCCGATGCCTTGTATCGGCGGCGGCGGAATCACGAGTATCCGCGCTTCCTGGATCGCTCCCAGCTTCTCGTTCAACCCGACAACGAGTGACCGCAGATCCTCGCCGGGCCCGCGCTTGCTCCAGTCCTTCAGAATTAGATAGGCGACGCCAGCATTGGCGAGGCTCGAACTGTTATCGAGCGCCGAGATGCCGGCGATGCTGATCACCTCAGCGACACCGGGCGCCTTTGCGGCCAGCCCGCTGACCTGATCGAGTACGCGCTGGGTGCGGTCGAGCGCGGCGCCGTCAGGCAATTGTACGGCCGCGAGCAGGTAGCCCTGGTCCTCGATCGGGATGAAGCCCGTGGGCACGCGCGACAGGCCATAACCGCCGATGCCGATCAAGACGAGCGCAATGACAACCGAGAGATTGCTGTGCACGGCCATGCGGCCGATCAGCCCGGCATAGGCCCTTTCGAGACGGTCATACACCGCATTGAAGCCACGGTAGAACCAGTTGCGCTGCTCCGGTGGGACCGGCACGCGCAGCCACAGCGCGCATTGCGTCGGCTTCAGCGTGGCGGCGTTGACGGCGCTCAGCAAAGCCGTCGCGGCGATCACCAGCGCAAATTGCGCGTACATGCGACCCGTCAGCCCCGGCAGGAAGGCCGCCGGCTGGAACACCGAGATCAGCACCAGCGTGATGCCGACGATCGGGGCGAACAGCGCATCCATGGCACTGATCGCGGCGTCGTGTCCGGACATGCCGCGCTCCATATTATGGGCGGCGCCTTCGACCACGACGATGGCGTCGTCCACCACGATGCCGATCGAGAGCACGATCGCGAACAAGGTCGAGAGGTTGACGGTAAAGCCCAGCGCCGCCATGCCGGCGAAGGCGCCGATGATGGTGACGGGCACCGTGGTCGCCGGCACCAGCATCGCGCGCCAGTCCTGCAGGAAGATGAGAATCACGACGAGAACGAGCACGCCGGCCTCGATCAGGGTCTTGTAGACTTCATCGATCGAGGCAGAGACGAACTTGGTGGTGTCGAAGGGAACGTCGAATTTGACGTCCTGCGGAAATGCGGCGGCGAGCTCCGCCATCTTCTTCCTGACCCCCTTCTCGACCTCGAGTGCGTTGGCGCCGGGCGACTGGAACACGCCGATGCCGGTGGCCGGCTTGTTGTTGAGCGAGAAGACCTGGCCATAGGTCTGGGCGCCGAGTTCAACCGACCCGACATCGCGCACGCGTGTCACGTCGCCATTGCTGCCGGTCTTGACGATCACGTCCTCGAATTGGCTGGTGTCGTCGAGCCGGCCGTTGACGTTCAGCGTATATTGAAACGCCTGTCCCGCAGGCGTCGGCGGCATGCCGACCTGGCCGGCGGTCACCTGCTGGCTCTGCTGCTGGATCGCCTGGATGACATCCTGAGGCATCAGCCCGCGTACCTGAAGCTTGTTCGGATCGAGCCAGACCCGCATCGAATACTGGCCGGCGCCGAACACGGTCACGTTGCCGACCCCGGGCAACCGCGACAGCTCGTCGCGTATGTTGATGGTGGCGTAGTTGCTGAGATAGAGGCTGTCGTAGGTCGCGTTCGGGGAAGTCAGCGTCACGAACAGCAGGATTGCCGTGGACCTCTTCTGCACGGTAACGCCCTGGGTCTGAACCGACTGGGGCAGCGACGACAATGCGCTCGACACGCGGTTCTGCACCAGTACCTGGGCGAAGTTGAGGTCGGTACCGATCTTGAACGTCACCGTGAGCGTGTATGTACCATCGGCTCCGCTATAGGACTGCATGTAGAGCAT
>JAQGKJ010000807.1 GCA_028290165.1 Bradyrhizobium sp.
GACACGCTCGATCCACGCACGCGCAAGCGGATGCCCAATCCGTCGATCGAGCTTGCCGCCGACGCGCCGGCGGCGACCATTCAAGTCCGCTATGTCGACGTGTCAGGGACCGTTTCCAATAAAATTCGATCCCGAGGCCGCGCTGATCCACGACCAGCGAAAAATCCTCGACATGACCGCGACCAGCTGGCTGGCGTTTCGCGAATTCAACGGGCTTTTGGTCTACTACACACACCTGATGTCGTACCGCTGCGCGATCCGCGAAGTGCGCGTCGGGATCGATACATCAGTGCCGGACAAGGTTTTGAAGATGCCGCCCTGCGATCCCAGGGATCCGAGCGTAATTCCCCACGATGCCCAGCCCTATCTCAAGCTCGCGCCTTCGACCCAGTTCGTGTCGGTCGAACTGACCTTTCGCGACGGCAGCGTGTCCGAAATCAAGAGCTTTCGGCGCTGAGTGGATCGGAGGCCGGAAGCGATCTCAATTCATCAATAACCATAAATGACGAGCGGCGCGTTGCGGTTGCGCACATCGGGCGCTGCTCTCGCATTGTCGACGAATTGGCAAGGACTCCGCGGTAAGCAGCTATTCGGGGAAAAAGCTCGCGGGGAGAAGAAAGATGAATAACTCGAAATTTGTTGCCGCGCTGGCATTCACGGCCACGCTCGGAGTTGGCGCGGCGTCTGCCGCGGACCTTGCGCCGTGGCCCTACACCAAGGCACCGGCCTTGCCCTATGCGGCTTACAACTGGGCGGGCTTGTATGTGGGAGGTCATCTCGGTGGTTCGTGGACCAACGAAAGTTGGACGAACAGGGCGAATACCACGGCGTTCGGCGATCTCAATCCGGGCCAGGGTTTCGGCCAGCAGGGCAGCGGCATCTTCGGCGGCGGCCAGCTCGGGTACAACTGGCAAGCCAGCAATTACGTGTTCGGTCTTGAAGGCACGATCTCGGCGCTGGACAATCGCGGGAGCCTGCTCAACACCGTCTTTGGTGCCAGGGACGATGTGTTCAGCTGGCGTACCAATGTGATGGCGACCGTCACGGGCCGAATTGGCATCGCGGCGAATAACAATTTGTTCTACGCCAAAGGCGGTTATGCCGGCGTCTACAATCGCCTGGCTGTCTCTGATGTGGTTCCGCCGGCTGTCGGCGCGGGCTCCGCTAGCCAGTGGCACAATGGCTGGACCCTTGGCGCGGGATGGGAATATGGAGTTACCCAGAACTGGATTGTCGGCCTCGAATACGACTATTCGGCTTTCCAGACCAAGAGCTACCAGCTCGCTGGCGGCGCTCCCGGGGTATACACGTTTGACGCGAAGCCGCGCGATGTTCAGTCGGCCGTCGCCCGGGTCAGCTACAAGTTCGGCGGTCCGCTGGTCGCAAAGTACTGAGCAAGGCTCGCCTCGCGAAATACAAAAGCCCCGGTATCGCCCGGGGCTTTTTTTGGTAGCGGCGCGTACCGCTCAATCTATCCCATCACGGAAAATCCGCCGTCAACCGGAACAGCGGTGCCGGTGACGAAGTCAGAAGCCGCCGAACTCAGAAACACCGCGATGCCGGCGAAGTCGGCAATCGCCCCCCATCGCGCCGCCGGCGTGCGCGCCAAAACCTTATCGTGCAGGCCGTCGATCTGTTCGCGGGCGCGCCTGGTCAGATCGGTGTCGATCCAGCCAGGCAGCACGGCATTGGCCTGGATGTTGTCGGCGGCCCAGGCGACCGCGCAGGAGCGCGTGAACTGCACGATGCCGCCCTTGCTCGCGGCGTAAGCCGGCGCAAAGCTGGCGCCGAAGATCGACATCATTGAGCCGATGTTGATGATCTTGCCGCCGCCCGCTTGCTTCATCGCGGGATAGACCGCCTGCGAGCACAGGAATGCGCTGGTCAGGTTGGTCCTGATGACACTGTCCCATTCCGCAAGATCGAGCGCGTGCGGAGCTTTGCGAATATTGATGCCGGCATTGTTGACGAGAATGTCGATCCGGCCGAGTTCGCGCAGTGTCCGCTCCGCCATATCCTCCACCGCAGTCTTGTCGGTGACATCGGCGGTGACGGATATCGCCCTGATGCCCTGCTGCTTGAGTTCGGTGACCGCCGCATTCGACTTTGCTTCATTGCGCCCGACGATAGCAATGGCGGCGCCGGCTTCCGCCAGTCCCCGCGCCATGCCAAGCCCGATGCCGCCGTTGCCGCCGGTGACGATCGCGACCTTGCCGCTGAGGTCGAAGAGTTCTGACGTCATTGCTGATGCTCCTCGAATCTAGCGCTTGCTCTGCCAGATCAGGATCAGGCCGAGCGCGCCGAGCAGGGCGCCGTATCCGGCCCACTGGATCTGGCGGATCATGAAGCTCGATTGCGGCCAGTTGATCGTGCCAGTGCCCTGACCGATCCACAACAGCCCGACGGCCAGCGCGAGCAAGCCCACGATCAGAAGCAATTTGCGCATGGGCTTTTCCTCGTTCGCGTTGGCTGCGTGGCACGCGCGCAACGCCGGCCAGACTGACGCGCTCGCGCATTCGGGGCAAGAGCAGGGACGACGGCTCCGAGCCGGCCTGTGTCCATCATCAGCCAAGGAAATCAGCCAAGGAAATTAGCGAAGGCACAAAAAAGCCCCGGACGATGCCGGGGCTTTTGAGTTGCTGAAGTTTCAACAGAGATCAGTACTTCGCGACGAGCGGGCCACCCCAGTTGAAGCGATAGACGAGTTCGCTGCGGACGGTTTGCACCCACTTCTTGGATTCGTTGAATGTATTAATCCCCGTACCAGTCGTGGTGCTGATGTAGGGGAGGCTGTCGGCCCTATCGAAGGTCGACAAGCGGTATTCCGTTTTCCAGAACAGGCCCGGCAGGAAGCTCAGCGCGTATTCATCACCGGCGCCAAGGAAGTAGCCCTTGTAAGTATGCTTATCGAGGTACAGGTTTGCCGCCAGACCCGTGAAGCTATTGAAGAAATTGATCCGGTCGAAAGTTGCCTCGGTGTAACCCGCTGAGAAATAGGTCAACAGGCTCGGGAATACCAGCCAGCCGGCGCGACCGCCAACCGACCAAGCCGCGGTCTGCTTCTCGTCGCCGAAGAGATTGGAGACGGGGGGAGAGATGGTGCCCTTGAAGCTGGTGAAATCGTAATCGCCAAACCCGCCAATCACGAACTGCTGGCCCATCGCACCGAACTGATAGTCGCAGCCTGCCTGCACCGTGCCGAAATAACCACGACCGCCCTCGGTCGTCGCCGCACTTCTGGGCAAACGGGTGTTCAGGGGATCAACCGTCGTGTTTTCCTGGTTCCACATCCCGTAGCCGCCGCCGCCGCCGACGTAGCAACCGGTCCAAATGGGAACGGGGGCGGCGACCGCCACAGGAGCTTTGGTATAGGGGCGGGGCGCCATGTCGGCTGCGAGAGCCGGTGCGGTAAATGCAGCGACCGCGGAAAGAGCGAGCACTAATTTCTTCATTTTCAATTCCTCGGTAATAAAGCGTTCGAACCCGACCGCGTGAATGGGATGCAAAGGCACCGATTCCAGAACCAGCGTTGGAACCATATCCGGTTCCGCCTAGAAAGCTGTTGCCGGAGAGGCACACCAACCGGAAAACGGGTTCCACGAATGATGGGACAGAATCCCGCTGGAGGCGGCAATCGACCCTAAATCAGCTTGCAGAGGGCAAAAACCGGGCGAAAACCGCTGTCCCTTTCGGAGCTTACGCGGAGGGACGCTGAGTCCTCCTGTCGCCTGGACAGGATCGATCGCTCGAGGCTGGCCGAAAAGCCACAGTCCAAAAAAAGCCCCGGACCAAGCCGGGGCTTTGTTCGTATTGGGTTGTCAGATCAGTATTTCGCGACGAGCGGGCCGGTCCAGTTGAAGCGGTAGACCAGCGAGGTGCTGATGGTCTGCACCCAGGGCTTGAAGGAGATGTCGTGACCGACGAAGGCGTTGGTGCCGTCGGCTAGCTCGCTGATGCTCTTGCGGTCATAATAGGCCGCGCGATATTCGGTCTTCATGAACCAGCCGGGCGCGTTGATGCCAAAGATGTTGAGGTTGTTCTCAAAACCGCCGCCGATGAACCAGCCATTACGGTTGAACGAATTGGTGTGAGCACCCACCGCAAGGCCACTGAACGTGTTCAGCAGCGTCGTACCCGACCAATGTGAACCGGAGTAACCACCATTCACGTAGGAGAGGACATTCGGGGCCACCAGATAGCCGACCCGCACACCCGCGGCCCAGGCGTCCTGCATCTTTTCAGTTGCGGTCCAACCGAAGACCGGATCCTGAATGGTGCCCCTCAGGCTGCCAAACTGACCGTCCGCGAACAGGCCGGCGACCCAAGGACCATTGAATTGCCAATCATAACCGAGACCGACCGTTCCGAACCAGCCGTCGCCGCCTTGACGCTGACCGACGCTGAGGGGAAAGCCCGCCCCTGTCACCCGGGTGCTCGTATCAGCATCCCAGATTCCGCCGCCGCCGCCGCCGAAGATATAGAAGCCGGTCCAGCTCGGCGGGGGCGGGGGCGCCGGTGCCTTGGTGTAGGTCCGCGCAGGCAGGTCAGCGGCGAAAGCTGATCCTGTGAAAGCCGCGGCTGCGACAAACGCGAGCACAAATTTCTTCATGTTCCAATTCCTCAGTTGAGTGTCGGATCAGATCGCAAGGGCGCGAGTGCACCGGTTCCGAAATTCACTATGGGCACTATAGCCGGTTGCGTCGCGAAATGGTGTTGCACGCCGGCGACACTCGACCGAAAAATGGCGAGGGAACTCAGGGGGTTGTGGAACCTTCCTGACATAATTTCGGCACGAAAAAGCCATCAGCCAATCACGACTTTGGCTGCGATCGAAGGACAGAGCAGGGTACGGACATCGGGAGGCGGTTGGTACCGCCGACACAGGCGCGCTGCGCTAGCGCCTTAAGTGAACCGCGAGAGCGCTCTGGCTTCTCGTTGGAGGCATGATCCCCGGCCAACGCTTCGCGTTCGCCCGAGAGAAAAACTGGATCAAGCTCTATACGTCGAGCAAATCATCGCTGGCGAATTCGGCCTTGTCGGAGATGAAAGCGAAGCGGGCTTCCGCCCTGGTGCCCATCAGGCGCTCGACGGAATCGGCGGTGCCCTCGCGGTCTTCGGTCAGCAGCACCACGCGCAGCAAGCTGCGCTTGGCCGGGTCCATGGTGGTTTCCTTCAGCTGCGCCGGCATCATTTCGCCGAGGCCCTTGAAACGGCCGATGTCGACCTTGGCGTTGGCGTTGAACTCGCTCTTGAGCAGCTCATCCCTGTGGGCGTCGTCGCGGGCATAGACCGTTTTGCTGCCATGGGTGAGCTTATAGAGCGGTGGCACCGCGAGATAGAGATGGCCCTGGTCGATCAGCGGCTGCATCGTCCTGTAGAAGAACGTGATCAAGAGCGAGGCGATATGCGCGCCGTCGACGTCGGCGTCGGTCATGATGATGATGCGCGAATAGCGCAAATCCTCTTCGCGATAATGCGCGCCGGTACCGCAGCCGATCGCCTGCATCAGGTCGGCGAGCTGCGCATTAGTGGTAAGTTTGTCCTTGCCCGCTGACGCGACGTTGAGGATCTTGCCGCGCAGGGGGAGGATGGCTTGGGTCTTGCGGTCGCGCGCCTGTTTGGCGCTGCCGCCGGCCGAGTCGCCCTCGACGATAAACAGTTCGGAGCCTTCGGCAGCCGTATCAGTGCAGTCGGCGAGCTTGCCGGGCAGGCGGAGCTTTTTCACCGCGGTCTTGCGCGAGATTTCTTTTTCGGCGCGGCGGCGCAGCCGCTCGTCGGCGCGCTCGATGACGAAATCCAGCAGCCTGTTGGCTTGCAGCGGATTGCCCGACAGCCAGTGGTCGAACGGGTCCTTGATGGCCTGTTCGACAATGCGCTGCGCTTCGGCGGTGGCGAGACGATCCTTGGTCTGGCCCTGGAACTCCGGCTCGCGCACGAACACCGAGAGCATGACGGCGGCGCCGACCATGACGTCTTCGGAGGTGACGGTGGCAGCGCGCTTGCCCTGTCCAACGCGCTCGGCGTGGTCCTTCAAGCCGCGCAGCATCGCGCTGCGCATGCCGGATTCGTGGGTGCCGCCGTCCTGCGTCGGCACGGTGTTGCAATAGGAGGAGAGAAACCCGTCGGCGTCGGCGGTCCAGGCCACCGCCCATTCGCAGGTGCCGTGGGCACCGACACGCCCGGATTTGCCGGAAAAGATGTCGGGGTGCACGAGGGTATCGGCGTGGATCGCGGCGGCGAGATAATCCTTCAGGCCCCCGGGGAAGTGAAAACTGTCTTCCGCAGGCACATCGTCGACGCCCTTGAGCAGCGCCGGGTCGCAGCGCCAGCGGATCTCGACGCCGCCGAACAGATAGGCCTTCGAGCGCGCCATCTTGAAGACACGCTGCGGCTTGAACGCCGCCTTCGGCCCGAAGATCTGCGGTTCGGGGCGGAAACGCACTTTGGTGCCGCGCTTGTTCGGCACGCGGCCGAGCTTTTCCAGCTTGCTCTTCGGCGTGCCGCGCTCA
>JAQGKJ010000880.1 GCA_028290165.1 Bradyrhizobium sp.
CTCAAGCGGAGACGTGAAGGCGGAGTTGCCGAGCGCGCTGGACAGCTCTCACCAAAGCGAACTCGACAAACTGAAATCGCTCAAGGGCGCCGACTTCAGTTCGCGTTATGACGAAGATCAGGTGAGCGGCCACAAGGATGCTGTCTCGCTGTTCGAGCGTTACTCCAGGAGCGGTGACAATCCGAAGCTCAAGGATTGGGCGGGCAAGACCCTGCCGACTTTGCGGCACCATCTCGAGATGGCCCAGGACTTGACGGCGGGCAAAACCGTCGGAAGCCACTAAACCTGCGGGCCTTGATTGCGATTGCGGGTGCCCGCGAGCATTCGCAATCGCTCCCTCAATGAAGCAAGCTCAAAATCAAGGCCAGAACGACCGCGCCGATCGGGCCGGCGATGAAGATCCCGCGCTTGGCGGGCGTATTCAAGATGATCTCGCCGCCCCGCGCCTTCTCCGCGGGGTAGGATTGTTTCGGCGGTGGTGCCGGTTGCGCTGGACCTTCCCTGACCATGCTTCGACCTCGCTCACAACTGCGA
This sequence comes from Bradyrhizobium sp., assembly GCA_028290165.1. Next base: position 535 of record JAQGKJ010000880.1, read on the forward strand.
TCAGCAATGAAACGCGCCATGTCTTCATGCGTTCCCCTCGGGGCGCGCGTGTTGCGCAGCAATAGCCGTTGATTGGCGTCTTGCCGCGAGCACGGGCCGCGAATTCCTGCTAGGAATGCCCAAAACGCTGTAGGGACGGATGACAAAAGGACGCATCATCGCAAGCGTGGTCGCGGCGCTGCTGATTGGCGGCGGGGTCGCCGCTTTTGCGGTCGCATGGCGGCCGGCGATTGCTGAAATCGATCCGCCTGCGCCGCAATCGTTCGATACCGCGCTGGTCAAGCGGGGCCGTGACCTCGCCGCGATCGGAAACTGCAGCACTTGTCATACCGTACGCGGTGGCAAAGGCTTTGCCGGCGGATTTCCGGTGCCAACCCCGTTCGGCACCATCTATTCGTCGAACATCACGCCGGATGCCGAGACCGGCATCGGCCGGTGGCCGGAGGCTGCATTCCGTCGCGCCATGCGCTCAGGGGTCGCCCGCGACGGACAGCATCTCTACCCGACCTTTCCCTACGATCATTTCACCAACGTGACCGACGAGGACGACCACGCGCTCTACGCCTACCTGATGACGAGAGAGCCGGTTCGCGCGCCCGCCCGTGCCAACGAACTCTCGTTTCCGCTGGACCAGCGCATTGTGATCGCCGGCTGGAAACTGCTGTTCCTTCGCCACGGGACCTATCAGCCGGACTCTACCAAGAGCGCGGAATGGAATCGCGGCGCGTACCTGGTCGAGGGGCTGGCGCATTGCGGCGCGTGCCATACCCCGCGCAACGCGCTCGGCGCCGAACGCGCGAACGCGCAATTTGCCGGCGGCGATGTCGAGAACTGGCACGCTTATGCGATCAACGCGCAATCTCCGGCGCCGGTGCCATGGGATGCCGATGCGTTGTTCGCTTATCTGCGTAACGGCTGGCATCCCGACCATGGCGTCGCGCGCGGGCCGATGGCGCTGGTGGTCAGTAATCTGTCGGAGGTGCCGGGTAGCGATATCCGGGCGATCGCTACCTACATGGCCGACGTATTCGGTGCGCCGGCGCCGGATCGCAAGCGCCGGCGCGATGAAGTGCTGGCACAGGTCAAGTCGCCCCTCGCGCCGGCCGCAAAGACCGATGGCGCGGCGATCTACGCCGCGGCCTGCGCCACCTGCCATGATGCCGGCAGGCCCTTGCCCTATGGCGGGATCAATCTCGCTCTCTCGACTGCCATCAGCAGTCCGGATGCGCGCAACGCCGTTAATATAGTGCTGTCGGGCGTTCGCCCGGTCGAGGGCGAGCGCAGCCCGATCATGCCGGGCTTTGCAAGCAGCATGAACGATGGCCAGATCGCTTCGCTTTTGAATTATCTGCGGGCCCGATTCAGCAACCAGCCGGCATGGACCGGCGTTGAAAAGACAATCGAGGATGCACGCCGTACGCAGACCGTTTTTCTCCGGACTTCGCCTGAGCCGTACAACGTTCCGGCCGATCCAACCCAGCGAGACAAGCCATGACGACATTGAAGATCAATGGTCAGGATCACGAGATCGATGCCGATCCCGATACGCCGCTGCTCTATGTGCTGCGCGACGACATCAAGCTCAACGCCGCGAAATTCGGCTGCGGGCTCGGCCAGTGCGGTGCCTGTACGGTGATCGTCGATGGCAAGGCGGTCCTGTCCTGCGTGACGCCGCTCATTCTGCTCGAGGGCAAGCAGGTGACGACGCTGGAGGGGCTCGGGACCATCGAGGCGCCGGCACCGATCCAGCGCGCTTTCGTGGAAGAGCAGGCGGCGCAATGCGGCTATTGCATCGCCGGCATGATGATTCGGGCACAGGCCATGCTGCAGAGAAACGCAAAACCGACCGATGAGGAGATCCGCGCCGAGCTGGAGCCACATCTCTGCCGTTGCGGCACCCATATGCGCATTCTGCGCGCAGTGCACCGCGCCGCGCATCTGATGCAGACCGCGGATGCCTCGACCGTCCAGAGGAGCGCACAATGAACGGTCCCCTCGTTCTCGATCGCCGCCGCGTACTCGCGGGCGGCGGCGCCTTGATCGTCAGCTTCTCGCTGTCAGATGCCTTGGCGCAGGATCAGGCTCCTGTGGCTACGCAGGCACCGAAAGCCCCGGGCAGTCTCGTAACGGCGCCGTACCTCGACTCCTGGATTCGCATCGATGCCGACGGCAGCATCACGGCCTTCACCGGCAAGGCCGAACTCGGTCAGGGTTTTAAGACCGCGTTTCAGCAAATTGCCGCCGAAGAATTGGACGTTCCCTTTGACTCCCTGAAAGTGGTCACCGCCGATACGAGGCTCACCGCCAACGAGGGTTACACCTCCGGCAGCCATTCCATGCAGGATAGCGGCACCGCAGTCCAGAATGCGGCGGCGCAGGTACGCGAGCTTCTGGTCGCGGAGGCCGCGCAGCGGCTTGATCTGCCGCCTGAAAACTTCCGTACCGAAAATGGCGCCGTGATTGCGCCGGATGGACAACGCTTCGGTTATGGCGATCTGGTCGCGCACGGCATGTTGCATGTGGAGGCGCGGCCGACGTCGAATTTGAAGGATCCTGCGACGTACAAGGTGATGGGCCAGCCGGTGCCGCGCGTCGATATCCCCGCCAAGGTCACCGGCGGTGCGGCCTATGTCCAGGACATGCGGCTACCAGGCATGGTCCATGCCCGGGTCGTACGGCCGCCGAGCTATGGGGCCCAACTGACGGACTGCGACACCTCGGCGGTCGAAAAACTACCCGGGGTGGTAAAGGTCGTTCGTGACGGCAACTTCCTCGCCGTCGTTGCCAAAAAGGAATTCCAGGCCATCAAGGCTATGGCCGTGCTGGGGGCGGCGGCGAAATGGCAGGAGACGCCGAGCCTGCCGAAGCAGGACGACCTGCTTCGCGTCCTCACCAGCCTGCCGTCGCAGGACAAGACGATCTTCCAGCAGAGCAATCCGTCGGTCACCGGCGCGAGAACTTTGGAGGCCACCTATACACGGCCGTATCAGTCGCACGGCTCGATCGGGCCGTCCTGTGCCGTTGCGCAATTCGCAGACGGCGCGATGACGATATGGACGCATACGCAGGGCGTCTATCCCGATCGCCAGGGCATTGCGGAAATGCTGCGGGTGCCGCCGGCAAGTGTTCGTTGCATCCACGTCGAAGGTTCCGGATGCTATGGCCATAACGGCGCCGACGATGCCGCCGCCGATGCGGCGCTGATCGCTCGCGCGTCGCCGGGAACGCCGGTTCGCGTGCAATGGATGCGCGAACAGGAACACGCCTGGGAGCCGTTCGGGCCCGCGATGGTGACCAAGCTGAAGGCCTCGCTCGATGGCAACGGCGCCATCGCCGACTGGAATTTCGAAGTCTGGAGCAACACCCATTCGATGCGGCCGGGGGGCGCAGGATCGATGCTGGCGGCCCAGCATATGGCACAACCGTTCGCCGTGCCGCCGGCCAAGCCGATTCCATTGCCGGAGGGCGGCGGCGACCGCAACGCGATCCCGATCTACAAATTTCCAAACGCGCTGGTGGTGCACCATTTCCTTCCCGACATGCCGGTGCGGATTTCGGCGATGCGGGCGCTCGGCGCCTACCATAACGTATTCTCGATCGAGAGTTTTATGGACGAACTAGCGGCCGCGGCCGGCGCCGATCCCGTCGAGTTCAGGCTGAAGCATCTCGACGATCCGCGCGGACGCGACGTCATCAACAAGGCGGCGCAAGGATTTGGTTGGCAGAGGGGACAAACGCCGCCGCGGGATCGCGGCTTCGGCTTCGCCTTTGCGCGCTACAAGAATCTGGCGGCCTATTGCGCCATCGCCAGCGAGGTGGAGGTGAATCGGGAGACCGGCCGTCCGCGCCTGGTGCGCGCGGTGGCGGCGGTCGATAGCGGTCAGGTGGTCAATCCGGACGGGCTGATCAACCAGATCGAAGGCGCGATATTGCAGTCGATGAGCTGGACGTTGTATGAGGCCGTCACCTTCGACGATACCAGGATCACCAGCATCGACTGGCAGACCTATCCGATCCTGCGCTTCAATTCGGTGCCCGACAGTGTCGAGGTGCATGTCATCAACCGCGCCGGCCAGCCCTTCCTCGGCAGCGGAGAAACCGGGCAGGGACCGGCGGCGGCGTCGATCGCGAATGCCATCGCCAACGCTACCGGCAGGCGGTTGCGCGATTTGCCTTTGACGCGGAAGCGGATCAAGGACGCGATGGATGCGTGAAGTGCAGGTCGTCAGTATCTGCCGCGATGCTCACGAGGGTGCATTGAGTCCCCGATCGCCGTCAGCGCGATGATCCCGTGGTTGTCCCCGATGAAGGGCTTTCGGCTGGCGGCGGGGTCTGGTCTACCGTCGTCGATCCCGGGGTTCCGCTCGGTCCCGGATTGGTCTCGACATGGCCACTATTCCACGGCCCCCATGTGAGGACGACAAGCACGAGAACGAAGGCTGCGGCGATAATGCCCAGCGTTCCCCCACTGATCGAGCCTTTCGAATCTTGACTATCCCGCATGCAACGCTCCTGTCAGATATCGGAGAACGCAGCTGTCCGGGCGATGGTTCCCCGATCCGCGGCTCAGGCCGCCGGCCGAACCGCAGTAATATTTCGTGAGCTGGCTTCATTGGAGCGCTCCAGCCAGGCCAACGCCACGGCGGACAAAAAAGGCAGACTCTGGATCAACATAATTGTGGCGAACAAATCGGTCTCGAAGAACCGGTAAAAGTTGGTCGCGAACACGATCATGCTGCCGGCGACCAGCAGCCCGCCGATCACTGCTTCCGGCATCGTCCTGATGCGGGTGCCGACGGTAGTGCCCTGACCCTTGCGGGTGCGATGGAAATAGGCGCTGTGCGACGGAAACGCGGCCTTGAAGGCAGCACTCGCGACCGTCCACTGAACCGACATGAACACCACCATGGCGCCAAACATCTGCCGGTACGGAACCGCGACGCGCAGCCGGTACGAACAGACGAAGTGGATGAGTGACACCAGGAATGCGCTGAAGATCGGCAGCGTGAGCACCGGATCCGGAATGGCAACGATCTTGAACGCGACGAACGGTACCCAGATCAGATTGAGCAACGCTGCCGCTACAGCAATGATTTCGGCCACGAACCAGTTCAGCCAGCCGAAAACGAATTCCCGCTTCTGGTTGTGGCTGAGCAGACTGGTGCCGGGCAGGAACTGCCGCCAGTGCTTTTTCACGATCTGCACCGCGCCGCCGGCCCACCGCGCCCTTTGGGTCTTGAAGGCCTCATAGTCTTGCGGCAGCAGCCCCCAGCCATAACGGCGGTTGGTGTAGTGGGCACGCCATCCGAGCTCGAGGATCGTCAGCCCGAGGTCGCTGTCCTCGCAAATCGTGTCGCTCGACCAGCCGCCGGCGGTCTGCAAGGCGGTGCGACGGATCAGGCACATCGTGCCGTGGACGATGATGGCGTTGACCTCGTTGCGCTCGACCATGCCGATATCGAAGAAGCCGGCGTATTCGGCGTTCATGGCGGCGTGGAGTTGGCTGCGGTCGCCGTCGCGATGATCTTGCGGCGCCTGAATAAGTCCGACACCGGGATCGGCGAAGCCGGGGACCAGATCTCTGAGCCACTTGGGATCGACCACATAGTCGGCGTCGATGACGCCGATGATCTCGGCATCATCAGCGGACTCCGCCATGGCGAGCCGCAGCGCGGCAGCCTTGAATCCCCTGAGATTCTGGACGCGCACAAACTTGAAGCGCGGGCCGAGTTCGCGGCAGCGCGCCTCGATCGGCCGCCAGAACGCCGGATCAGGCGTATTGTTGATGACAACCACGCACTCAAAATCCGGATAATCGAGCTGCGCCACCGAATCGATGGTGCGCAACAGCATCTCGGGCGGCTCCCGGTAGGCGGGAATGTGGATCGAGACCTTCGGCGTGTATGCGCCTGGATTGGGTGATGACCCGCTCAAGAGCCGGACGGGCTCGCGGCCGAGGGCAACAGTCGCCATCTCGTTCAGCCGCGAACGCACGATAGGGGCGAGCAGGCCCAGGAGCGGAAGCGCGACGGCAAACATGATCACCTCGCCGTGCAGCAGATAGTGGCTCTGCCAGTACACCAGCACGCTTGCGCACCAGTGGCCGACGAAATGGTCCGCCGCCGCAAGCAACGTGGCCTGGCTCACGGTCGCTCCGGGCAACGCCAGAATCGTGATGGACAACAAGAAGCCGACCAGGACGGCTAACAGAGCCGTCTTCCAGTAGTCGGGGTCGATGATCGGTCCCGTCCATGCGAATTTGGACCGCAGCGATGCATCCGAGATACCCCAATAAGGGCCGACATTGCCCTCGAACAGTTTTTCCGGCTGGTCGATGGCTTCGACGATGTTGTAGTCGATGCCCGCTGCGTTGGCGCGTGCAACGAAGTCGCGCAGGATGACGGCCTGGCTGATCGGATTTGGCACCGCGCGCTCGAAATTATGGCCGGCGCTTGGCCAGCCGAACTCGCCGATGACCATTTTCTTGCCCGGATACGCCGTCCGCAGCTGATCATAGAGGGCCAGCGATCCGTCGACCGCGGTTTCCTTGGGCATGCCCTCCCAGTAGGGAAGGATATGGGCGAAGACCTGGTCCACCGCCGCGACAAGCTCCGGATGGTCGATGAAGGTCTTCCAGTGATCGGCAGTTGCGACGGGAACGGGACTGTCGCGTTTCACACGCTGGATAATTTTGACGAGTTCGGCCGCGGTGTGCTCATGGCGCAAATACGTTTCATTGCCGACGACGAGCCGGGTGACGTTATGGTAGCGCCGTGCGAGATCGAGAGCGGTCGTAATCTCACGTTCGTTTCGAGCCTCATCCTTGTCGATCCAGACGCCGAGCGTGACCGTGAGCCCGAGCTCACGGGCGATCTCCGGAACGCGTTCCAACCCTTGCGTCGAGGCATAGGTGCGTACCGCCTTTGCGTGCGCGGCAATCGCGGTGAGGTCGGCGCGGATCCGCGCTTCGGGTATCCTCAAACCATCAGGAGTTTGTTCGGCAAACCGGTTGTAGGAGACGCTCGGCAACGGGCCTTCCACTGAGGGCGCGGTGGTATCCGGGTTCTTCAGCGCCCAGAATGCCAGATGCATGCACGCGACGACGGTGACGATTGCCGCAAAAGTGCCGAGCGACAAGACGCGGCGGCGCCCACTTGCCCGGCCGATCCATCTTCCGTCTGGGGCAGCCTCGTCGGTTTTCATTCTGGCGCCATGCGATGCCGGTAATAAACGAGCCGCCTCCGCTTTGCCGTCGGCACATGCACGGCCTGCGTACTTCTGGATTTCGCTTGGGTCAGTCGCGTCGAGGGCACGGGACATCACGAGCGCGGGAATGCGTCTACGCCCAAGCTAGTGGCAAACGACCCAAGTCCAATGAAATTATCTTTTAGTCTTGCACCTCAGTTGAGTGAAATCCGGTCGTGGATTGCTTTGATTTGACCGATCCAACTGCTCTTGACGTAACCATTGGATCGACAAGCGGCAGTGAAGGCGCCACAAAGGGTTCCTTGCCGCTCGTGCTGCACATATTGTAATCATGCTACCGGACGGACGGTTCAGTCCTGACGTTTTCTGTCTTTTGTCATCTCAATCGAGGAGTGGTTCCATGACACACGCCATCCGCTTTCACAAAACCGGCGGCCCAGAAGTTCTGGTCTGGGAGGAAGTCAACGTCGGCAAGCCTGGGCCCGGGGAGGCGCGCGTCCGCCACACCGCTGTGGGATTGAACTTTGTCGACATCTACAACCGCTCAGGCGTTTATCCCATTCAGTTGCCGAGCGGCCTCGGCGGCGAGGGCGCCGGCGTGGTGGAGGAAGTCGGACCGGGCGTCACCGATCTGAAGCCCGGCGATCGCGTCGCCTATGGCAGCGCGCCGCTTGGCGCTTACGCCGAAGAGCGCCTGATCCCGGCCGATCGCCTGTTGAAATTGCCTGACGGCATCGACGACAAGACCGCAGCGGCAATGATGCTGAAGGGCCTGACCACGCAATATCTGATCCGCCAGACCTATCGCGTCAAAGCCGGCGATACCATCCTGCTGCATGCCGCGGCGGGCGGCGTCGGACTTATCCTGAGCCAATGGGCGAAGCATCTCGGCGCCACCGTCATCGGCACCGTCGGCAGCGATGAGAAAGCAAAATTGGCCCAGGCCCATGGCTGCGCCTACACCATCGTCTATACGCGCGAGGATTTTGTGAAGCGCGTCGGTGAGATCACGGAAGGCAAGAAAGTGCCTGTGGTCTATGACTCTGTCGGCAAGGACACGTTCCTGAAATCGCTCGACTGCCTGGCGCCGCTCGGTGTCGCGGTGCTGTTCGGGCAATCCTCCGGCAGCGTCGAGCCGCTTAACCTTGGCCTCCTGGCGCAGAAGGGTTCGCTCTACGTCACCCGCCCCACGCTCAACACCTATGCAGCCAAGCGCGAGAACCTCGTCGCGATGGCGAAGGACCTATTTGATGTCGTGCTATCGGGCGCGGTGAAGATCGAAGTCCGCCAGACCTATCCGCTAAAGGACGCCGCCAAGGCGCACGCCGATCTCGCCGCGCGCAAGACCACGGGATCGACGGTGTTGACGGTTTGAGACCGGACGTCCTTCATGATGCAAAGAAAGGCGGGCAGCGCGTGCCCGCCTTCAACGCCGGGACGCACTCAGAAACAGCGGCCGGAAGATATCGAGGAAACCGGTTGCCGCCGGTGTCAGCGCGCGATTCTTGAGACGCAGGATTCCGATGCTGCGCACGATCGAAGGCGAAACCAGCTTCTTGACGACGACACCATACTGACGATGCCTTGGCAGTGCGGAGGCCGGAACAATCGCCACGCCGACGTCCGCGGCAACAAAATCGAACAACGTTCCGAATTGCTCCACCACCGTCATGTGTTTCAGCGCGAGGCCATTAGCGGCTGCGATACCGTCAATCTGGCGGCGCAGGCCGGCGCCCGTCGGCAAGGATACGAATTCCTCGTCCTTGAGCTCTCGCCACTTGATGACGTTCCTGCCGCGCAGCCTGTGCTTTGAGGGGAGCACGGCAAAGCACGATTCCTGCACGATTTCGTCCGCGACCACGTCTTGATTGAGGCCGGTGATGTTGCCGACGCCGAAATCGGCGAGACCACTGCGCACGTCTTCGTGCACCTCGCTGCCAAGTCCCTCGCGCAAGTGGACCTCTACTCCGGGGTGCGCCTTGCGATACTTCAATACGGCATCCGGGACGACGTGATGGGTGATGGAAAGCAGACATGAAATGATCAGCCGGCCGCGAATCTGTCCTCCCAATGCACGCGCGTTCTCGACCTGAATATTGAGATCTTCGATGAAGCGTCGGGTCGAGGCGGTGAATTCGCGGCCTGGAGCCGTGAGGACGACGTTGCGGGTCGATCTCAGGAACAGCGACACGCCCAGTTGCTTTTCGAGCTGAAGCACCAGTCGGCTGACCGCGGATTGCGTCATGCCCAGATCCGCTGCGGCAGCGGTAAAGCTTCCATACAGCGCGACGGAGTTCACTGCCCTGATATGTCTGATTCCAACTTCAAATCCGCGCGGGGATGTTCGGGATGGCCTCGGCATGATCTATTCCATATTGGCATCAATTAGCGGGATAGGAAAAGAATTGACCTGTATCGGCCAAAAGATCAACCATCATGCGTCGAGATTTATTGCTATCGCAGGTCGGAAACGTGATGAGAGGCTGCCTTCTGTGACCGCTGCCGCTTCGAAGGATGGCCCCCTCAAGGGGGTGAGAGTTCTCGACGTCACCAGATTTTATTCGGGTCCATTTTCGACGCTGATGCTCGCGGGATTCGGAGCCGAGGTGATCCGGATCGATGAACCGGGACGGGGCGACCCCACGATGACCGGGCCACCGTTTCTCGGAACCTCCGGCGTTTCCCTGGAGCAGCAAAACGACAGCGACCTCGGCATCGCCTACTTGAAGAGGTGCCGCGGCAAGAAGTCGATCACGCTGAACATGCGCAGCGAAGAAGGAATGGAGCTCTACAGGGAACTGCTGCGCCGCTCGGATATCCAGGTCGAGAACTTGCGGCCCGGCGCGGCGCTAAGGCTCGGCATCGACTACGAGTCGAATCGGCTGGTCAATCCTAAGATCGTGCATTGCGCGCTGACCGGATACGGATCGACCGGTGAAGATCGAAAGCTCAAGGCCTACGACCTCATGATTCAGGCCGGCGCGGGCTTGATGAGCATTACCGGTGAACCGGACAGTCCGCCGAGCAAGGCGGGAACCGCACTTGCGGACGGCATTACCGGTGCGTTCGCGGTGTCGGGCATCCTGGCCGCGCTGCTGGAGCAACGCTCCTCCGGAGAGGGTCAGTTTGTCGACGTCTCGATGACGGATTGTCTCTTGTCCCTCGTCCTCGACGAGCCGCTCGATTGCTACGAGCGGCTGAACCAGTCGCCGCGACAGGGTAATCGCATCATGCGGTTCTCGCCGTTCAATACCTATCCGACAAGCGATGGCACGGTTGCCATTGGTGCGGCGACCAACGAAGACTGGGTTGCGCTGCTGCATGTGATGGGGCGATCAGATTTGGCCCAGAGCGAAACGTTCATGAGCATGGGATGGCGGGTCGCCAATAACGCGCAGATCGACGCTATCGTGACCGAATGGACGCGAGAGCTGACGACCGCGGAAGCTATCGATGCGCTCAACCGCAATGACATCGCAGCCAGCCCGATCCGGAATTTCAGCGACCTCATGGAATGGAAGCATTTGCGCGAGCGCGACATGCTGCAGCCGCTTCGCCATCCGACGGAATCGCTGGCCGGTGATGTGGTCGGCGCGGGCTTTCCGATCAAGCTCAGCCGGACGCACAAAGGCTACGCCGATCCCGCGCCTGCTTTGGGACAAAATAACACCGAGATCTACGCAGGGCTGCTCGGGCTGTCGGCGGGACAAATCGAAGAACTCAGGGGTCGTGAGGTTATCTAATCAAGTCATCCGGCAAGTTATCCAGACCGTGCAACTTCAAGCGGCCGCATCGAAAGCCGTAAAGTGTAGGAAATCCATGACGAGGAAACCAATTCGATTTTCGGCCGCCTTTTGCATCTGGCTTCTGATTGGCGGGCCGCTGGCGCCGGCGGATATGGCCGCGGAAACCCTGCAGCCGGTGAAGATCGGGGTCCTGACCGACATGGCCGGGATGTACAAGGACATCATGGGGCCCGGCTCTGTGCTGGCTGCCCAGATGGCAGTCGACGATTTCGGCGGAAAGGTTCTCGGGCGCCCCATCGAGGTTGTTTCCGGAGATCACCAGACCAAGCCGGATGCCGGCGCGGCGATCGCACGCAACTGGTTCGACAACAATGGCATCGGCGTCGTCGTGGATGTGGCGCAATCGGCCGTCGCGCTAGCGGTTCAGGAGGTTGCGCGCTCGCGAAACATGATTGTCATGCATGGCGTCACCGGGACACCTGCCATCACGCAAGAGGCATGCACACCGACCACGTTTTCCTGGTCGCTGAATGCCTATGCGATATCGGCACCGTTGCCCCGTCCGCTGATCGAAAAGGGCCTCGATACCTTCTTCTTCCTGGCGGCGGATTATTCGTTCGGCAAAGCGATGCAGGACGCCGCCGACGACGCCATCAAGGCCGCCGGAGGCAAGGTGCTGGGATCGGTCCGCTTTCCGC
>JAQGKJ010000885.1 GCA_028290165.1 Bradyrhizobium sp.
CTTCGGCGCCACCGAATGGTGCATCCACTCATAGCCGTCGCGATAGACGTCCTCCTGGGTGCCGAACGGCCGCTTGTCGAGCACCATCTTGGCGCGCTGATAGATCACGGCGCGGGTGTCGCGGGAAAACGGCATGCCGTCCTTCTCGCTCTCGAAGAAATATTGCCGCATCTCCGGCCTGATCTCTTCGAGCAGGAAACGCAGATGCGCCGCGATCGGATAGTTCCGCAGAATCGCGTGATTCTGCTGCAGCAGGTCGCGGATGCCGAGCGCCGTCAGGCCGCCGAAGATCAGGATCGGGATCAGGACCAGATCGAGCAGCTTGCGATCGAGGATCCCGAGGCCGAGCAGCAATGCCGTGACGACGCCGCAAATCGTAAGAACGATGAAGCGTGGCGAGAACGGAAGCATCAGCGTTTACATGGGACCACTTTAGGCCGATTGTGCCGTCTTGTTCTTCGTTAGGTGCAAGCCTAATCCAACTTTCGGAGCAATGCTGTACACGATATCTCGCCTGCAGGTCATGGATATGACGGCCCTCAGGCTGGCCAACCCACGGGCCGCGAATCAATCGGTCCGGTGGCCGGGTATGTTGCCCTTCTCGCGCTCTTTTTGCGGTGCAACGTAGCCCGGCGTTCGCATGGGCGGCCCCTCATCCTGAGGGCGGATGCGGCGGCAGGACTCAGTGACTATGCGGGCGCATCTCTTCTGGAATACCGCTTCGCTCCAGGCCGTTTCGCGCCAGCCACGCATCGGTGCTCTCTATGGCGCGCTGGATATGGTCGGCCGTTCGCGAGAAATCGTAAGGCGATCCCACCAGCGGGCATAATGGCGGCACCACGAAGTATTCGATGCTGGCGTCGAGGCCTTCGAGCTCGATCACCAGTTGCCGCGAGATCAGCAGCGTCAGCGCATGCAACGCATTGGCGACCGCACCGACCGGAGGCGCGTGCGTGGCGCAGGCATACCCCGTCGGCAGAATGATCAGGCGCTTTGCGCCCTTCGCGACCGCGACCCTGATCGGCGTGTTGGAGGAGATGGCGCCGTCGGCCAGGTAAAAGTCCTTGTAGGGGACCGGCGCAAAGGCGCCGGGGACAGCGGTGGAGGCGACGATCGCTTCGGCCGTCGAACCTTCGGACAGGACGACGCTGTCGCCCGAAATGATATCGGTGGTGACGATGTGAACCGGAAGCCTGGCATCCTCCAGGTTCTTGTAGGGGATATGGTCGTCGATCAGTTTGCGAATGCCATCATGCGGGATCAGGAAATCCCGGCGCCAGATAAATCCCAGCAGCGTCCGCCAGGTGACAGGGAAGACGTCGCGCCGCTGCAATCCGCGCCAGATGGTCTCGAGGTGCAGAACGCCCTTCAGCGTGGGATCGCCGGCATAATAGGCGCCGTTCAGCGCACCGACGCTGGAGCCGACCACCATGTCCGCCGATATTCCGTGGGCGGCGAGCGAGTGCATCATCCCCACCTGAATGGCGCCAAAGCTGCCCCCGCCCGCGAATACAAAGGCCGTTTTCGTTGGGCCAGCCTGGTTGTAGATGGACAAAGTTTTGTGGGCTCCCCGCTCGGCGCGGCTTGCGAAATGCCACGCGACGTCCGGTTGGGCTTATAGCAGCAGGTGGCCGGCTGCACTATCAACGTTGGTTGTGTGATGGGACGTCGTCACTCCCGGCGCCGCGCGTTCGCGTGAACCCAGAACCTCCCTATCGTCCTCTCCGCGCACGCGGGGACCCCTAACCACCGATGGGTGTGTTTGCGAAAGCTGCGGCCGCTGCCAAGCCTAACAAAAAGCATCGGTGGTTATGGGTCCCGGCTCAAGACCGGGACGACGGACAAAATCACCGCTCCACAAAGGCCTTCTCGATCACAAAGTGGCCGGGCTCGCTGTGATTGCCCTCGGCAAAACCGCGCGCTTCGAACATCGCGCGCAGTTCTTCCAGCATGGCCGGGCTGCCGCACATCATGATGCGGTCGGTTGCGATATCGAGCGGCGGCTGGCCGATGTCGTTGAACAGTTGTTCGGAGGTGATCAGATCGGTGATGCGGCCGCGGTTGCGGAACGGCTCGCGAGTGACGGTCGGATAGTACACAAGCTTTTCGGCCAGCAACGGCCCAAACAATTCGTCGTGGCGCAATCTTGCCACCAACTCTTCGCCGTAAGCAAGTTCGGAGACCTGGCGGCAGCCGTGGACGAGCACGATGGTTTCAAACCGTTCATACACTTCCGGATCCTTGATCAGGCTCGCGAATGGCGCGAGCCCGGTTCCGGTCGACAGCAGCAGCAGGCGTTTTCCGGGGATCAGATTGTCTGAAATCAACGTGCCGGTCGCCTTGCGTCCGACCAGGATGGTGTCGCCCTCCTTGATCTTCTGCAGCCTTGAGGTCAGCGGGCCGTCGGCGACCTTGATCGAGAAGAATTCCAGCGCCTCCTCGTGATTGGCGCTCGCCATGCTGTAGGCGCGCAGCAGCGGCCGGCCCTCGACTTCGAGGCCGATCATGGCGAACTGCCCGTTCTGGAAGCGGAAGCCGGAATTGCGGGTGGCGGTGAAGCTGAAAAGCGTGTCGGTCCAGTGCCGGACGGAAAGAACTTTCTCTCGATGGAATGCGCTCATGGGCTTTGGTTTTTCCGATTGCCTTTGCTGTAGGAAACGAGTTTTTTTGGCTCCTCGATGCCGCGAAAACCCCTGCAACACCTGGTAATCTAGCCCGTGACTTAAAGCGATGTCGGAGATAGTCAACCCGTGTTGACGCGCAATTGACGGCTCAAAATGGCGGCCTTCGCTTGCAAAAAAGGTTTGCTGTCGATTGCCGCTCGCGCGTAATTAACGTGCTGAAATCGGGTCTCGATCAAGCAGATAATTGCCGCACCCGACCGAGATTTTCGTTAGAGCTGTGGAATGTCAGGCCATCGGATATTGCATGCAGAACTTGCGGGAAATTCGAATGGGAAAACCGGGCTTCTATCCGGACCAGTCGATCTATGCGGCCTATGCCTGCGCTGAATTCGGCCTCGCGTTTGAGGACCTCGACGGCGCAACCGGACTTCTCTTCAGCGTGGCTTCGAAGACCAGGCGCATTCATTTCGGCGCCGGCCGCGCTTCATGGTATCCGCAAAACAACGCCACCGCGTCGACGCTGGCGTCGGACAAATATTTCACCAACAAAGTACTTGAAGACGCCGGCGTTGCGACGCTGGGCGGCGAATATTTCTTCCTCCATGACCGGCACCGGGCCCATCGCCCCGCCGGCCACGAGCGCGAAGACGCGCTCGCTTATTTGAAAGCTCTCGGCGGAATAGCCTTCGTCAAGCCATTGCAGGGGTCGCGCGGCGATTACGCCCAAGCCGTGCACGACGAAGCCTCGCTTGTTCGATATTTCGGCGAAGTTTCAAAATACTACGATGCGGTCCTGATCCAGCCTGTCGTCTCTGGCCTCGAATACCGGATTTTCCTGCTCGACGATGAGGTCGTCTATTCGGCGCGGAAATATCCGCCATCTCTGGCAGGCGATGGCGTGCGCACCATCCGCCAATTGCTGGTCGCGCATAACGAAGCCTTGCGAACCCGCGGCCTGTCGCCGGCTTCGATCGCTGAAGAGAGCGACGCTTCGCTCGCCACCGTGCTGCCCAAAGGCGAGCGCTGGGAGATTCCCGGGCGGATGAATTTCAGCGCGGGCGGAACGATGGCTCTCGAAGCTCCTCCTTCGGAGGCCGCGCTCAGCCTGGCCCGGAAGGCCGCGCGGGCGCTGGGGCTCCGCGTCGCCGCGGTGGACATGTTTACTTATATCGATGGAAGTCCGGACACCATGCGGGTCATCGAGGTGAACTCCAATCCGTCGATCCGGCTGCTGGAGCAATCGAACCGGGGCGACCTGATCCTTAAAATCTGGCACCACACCTTTTTGGCGATGGGGCTGCTTTAGTGTTTGATCTTCCGAAATACGGCGACGGCGTTTGCCTGGCGCGGCTGGCAGAGCTGCTCGATATCATCGCGGTGGATCGCGCAAAACTTTCGCGCATGTCGGTCGTTGTGACGGGGTCCAACGGCAAGGGCTCGACGGCGGCGCTGTGTGCCGGCATCGGCCGCGGCTACGGCTTGCGAACCGGATTATTCACCTCGCCGCATTTACACCGCTTCAACGAGCGGTTTCAGGTCGATGGCGCCGATATCGGCGATGACGACCTGGCGCGCCTCGTCTCAAGGATCGAAGCCGCTATCGCCAACATTTCGAAGCGCAGCAGCGAAAACTTCGGAAGCTTTGAGGCGATGTTCGCACTGGCCTGCCTGTATTTTCAGGAGCGGAATTGTGAGTTCGCGGTGTTCGAGGCCGGTATCGGCGGCCGCTACGATCCGGTACGTCTGGTCGGCTCGCCCGTTACCTGCGTCACCTCGGTGGATTACGAGCATGTCGAGCTGCTGGGTCATTCGCTGGAATTGATTGCTTCCGACAAAAGCGATGCTTGCGCCGCCGGAGGCACGATCGTCTACGGCGAGAACTGCAAAGAACTTCGGCCGCATCTGACCGAGTATAACCGCTATCGCGCGATCGCTGGGCTGTTCGTCCGCGAGGAGATCGGAATTTCGGGCGAATCCGTTTCGGCGCCCATGCAGCGGTTCGATTTCGCGTTCGGGGGTCATGAGTTTCACCGCCTTGAAATGAGCCTGCTCGGCGCCTTTCAATTCAACAATGCCGCGATCGCAATCACGCTATTCCTGCTCTGGCTGGAACGTGGGCGGCCCGGAGCAGCTCTCGATAAAATCGAACCCGCCGTCCGATCGGGCCTGCGCGACATCAGCTGGCCCGGCCGCCTCGAAATCATCCAGCATGACCCGCTCACCGTCATCGACGTCGGCCACACCCCGGACGGCATCCGGCAATCTCTCGCCAGCCTGAAGGCGATTTACGGCGCGCAGGGCTGGATTCTCGTGGCCGGCGTTTCCCGCGACAAGAAGGCCGGCGAGATCGTGGGCGCGCTGGCGCCGTCCTTCGACACCATCATCTGCACGGCGGCGCATCACAAGGGCGCGGATGCGAACGATATCGCCGCCGCGGCGCGACAGGCCAATCCGGACGCGGATGTTCGGATTGCCGCCAGCATCGAGGATGCCGTCGGCGTCAGCCAAAAACTCGCTGCGTCACGAAATCGGAAAATATATGTCGCCGGTGGACTGTTTCTCGCGATCGAATACGCGACCGTCGCCAAAGGCGGCCGTGCGCAGGATTTGAATTTTTTCTAAGCTCAGAGTTCGTCATGGCCGGGCATAGCCGTCCGAAGGACGGCGTCGCTTCCGCTCGCCTATGCCCGGCCATCCACGTCTTCCCCTCTACAGCCGCCGAAAGAAGACGTGGATGCCCGGCACAAGGCCGGGCATGACGAAGACCTCGCTATGACGTTTAGTTGCTTGTCCCCTCGGTATCGTTGAGCACTTTGAAAGCTTCTTCCAGCTGCGGCGAGATCGCGACGTTGAGCTTCTCGCCGGTCGGCAGGCGCGACACGAACCATTTGTTGTAGAGCGGAATCAGGTCGCGGTTCGATCCCAACTTGCGGAAGGTCCGTTCCACTACGGCTGCCAGTTGCGGCTCGCCCTTGCGGAACATGATGCCGTAGGGATCGTAGGACAGATACTCGCCAGTGACGCGAAACTTGTCCTGCGCCTTGTGCCGCACGATCAGGCCGTACAGCAGGATGTCGTCGGTCGCGAACGCGTCCGCCTTGCCGTCCACCAGCATCTGATAGGATTGCTCGTGGTCGGCCGCCGTGACGATGTTCAGCCCGAGCGCAAACTTCTTGTCGACATTGTGCATCGCCTGCTCGTTGGTGGTGCCTTTCGTCACCACCACGGTCTTGCCCTTCAGATCGGTTGCCGCCGAAATCGTCGAAGCTTTGGGTACCATCAGCTTGGTGCCGGCCACAAACATCAGCGGCGAGAACGCCACCTGCTTGGCGCGTTCGGCATTCGCCGTGGTCGATCCGCATTCGAGGTCGATCTTGTTCTGCACCACCGCCGGAATGCGGTCGTCGGACGTGACCTTGACGTATTCGATTTTCAGATCGGCGTCGTCGACCTCGACGCCGATCTCCTCAACGATGGCCTCGCAGAGTTCGAGGCTGTAGCCGATCGGCCGGTTGGAGTGATCGAGGAACGAGAACGGCGGCGAGCTTTCGCGATAGCCCAGACGCACGACATGCGTCTTCTTGATATTGGCGAGCGTCGGGCTAAGCCCTTCGTTGCCGCCGGTCTGGGCCAGGGCTGCCGTGGTCGGCAGAGACGCTGCCAATAG
>JAQGKJ010000024.1 GCA_028290165.1 Bradyrhizobium sp.
GGTCTTGAGGCTCTGGGGCCAACTGGAAATCGGCCCAAGCGGAGTCTTCTCCCAATCGAACGCGCGAACGCGCGCGCCCATCTCGCCGCCGCTCGCGGGCCAAGCTGATGGTCCTGGGTGAAGGTCCGTGCCCACTGAGCCTCTCGCGTGCGCCGGGGAACCGGCCGCCGTTGCGCTGAAGCACGATAGATTAGCCCAAGCAATCAGCATCAAAAAGCACCTTCCTGCAGGTGGATTGGCTTGGTGCCCTTAAGTCCGCTCCGGGGTCAAACCCGGAAATTGGGTCACGTCTGAGCTAGGTCCGTTCATCCCCCGATAACGAACATGTAGCGACTACTCCGGAATGTCTCAAAAGTGCCAACAGCGGAAGTCGAGGCTATTCGATCACCTCGTCCGCGCGCGATAGTAGGCCGGGCGCCACGGTCAGACCGAGCGCCTTAGCGGTCTTGAGGTTGATCACAAGCTCGAATTTCGTCGGTTGCTCAATCGGAAGGTCTGCGGGCCTATTTCCCTTGAGTATCTTGTCAACATAGTAAGCCGCTCGACCGAACATCGCGGCAAATGACGGCCCGTAAGAAACGAGACAGCCCGCCGCCGCAAATTCCCTTTCCTCGCAAGCCGCGGGCAAACCCTTCTTGAGAGCCGATGTAGCAATCGCTACGCGCGCCGCCGCAAAGCGTGGAGATGATATTTCAAACAAGGCCTGCGCATCGCTTCCAAGTGCATCGAATGCATTGCCGATCTCCGTTAAGTTTCCGGCTGGCAGCACCCTCAGCGTCAAGCCCAGTGCACGCGCTGTTGATTCCGTCGCCGTCAATAAGCTCGCAGGCATTCCGGGATCCCAGAGCGCGGCAACGTGCGAAAGCGACGGAACAACCTCCTTCAGAATCTCAAGCCGTTTGGTATTCAGTTCGGCGTCTTGAAAAGCGAGGCCGGTGATATTCCCGCCGGGGCGAGCATAACTCACAGCAAAACCTTCTTCGACTGGGTCGCTCATGATAGCAACGACGATGGGCGTCGTGCTGGACGCCTGCTGTACCGCTCGGATGGCCGGATGCCCCGAAGTGACGATGACATCGACATTGGCCTGTAAAAGCTGCGCGGTCAGTGCCATTAGTCGATCAACTCTGCCTTCCGCAAACCGGATCTCGAAAACGATATTCTGGCCTTCCAGATAGCCAAGTTCATGCATTCCGTCGCGGAAGGCGGCAAGCCTACCGATCAGTTCGGCGGGAGCACTCAGCGTAAGCAAACCGACGCGCGCAATCTTACCCCCGGCCCGGACCAGAGCCCTGGCGTCGACCAGCAAAGTGAACGCCGTTCCGCCAAGAAGGGTCACGAAGCCGCGCCGCCTCATTCGATCACCTCGTCGGCGCGCAGCAGGAGAGAGGGTGGGATAGTAAAGCCAAGGGTCTTGGCAGTTTTGAGGTTGACAACAAGCTCGAATTTGGTCGGCTTCTCGATCGGAATGTCGGTGGGTTTGGTTCCTTTCAACACTTTGACCACTTGTAATGCTTGCTGGCGATAAAGCGCGACGAAGCGTGGCCCATACGCCATCAGGCCTCCCTGTTCGGCCATCTCCGGCCATTGATAAATTGCGGGAAGCCGGGCCACGGCCATTCGCTCAATGATCTGTGCACGCTTTACGCTAAAGAGCGAGGAGGCCAGCACGTTGAGTGCTTGCGCTCCTGCGCTTAGGGCTGCGTCGATCGCCGGCGTGATATCGTCGGCGCGGTTCGCGATGTAAGTTGACACCATTATGTCGCGAGCTTGGCGGCATTCTCCAGCGCTTTGATCCGCTCCGGTGTGGTCACGCCAACGTCCGCGAGGATTGCGAGCCGATGCGTAACTGGAATTGCGTCAAGCAAAATTTCCTGACGCTTTCCGTCAAGTTCTGTCGCGAGAATGCTGATCCCCGTGGCGTTGCCGTTCGGATGGGAAAGTGACGTGACAACCTTCTCTGCCAACAGATCGTCTGAGACCGTGACAATGGGAATAGTTTCGGTTGCGCGCTGCAGCACCCTGGTCAACGACCCTGCCGTCATGATGGCATCCGGTCGGGCATCGACCATCATCGTGGCCGCCGTGTCGGCGCGGTCTAATGGCGTATTAAGCTTCGCTGTCGTCAGCGCAGTCGAGAGGAACAAAGTTCTGGAAATGGCCGTCCCGGCCGATGATGTAAACTCGATACTGTGCCATAGGCGTTCTCCCGATCAGGCGGGAGCGCAACACTCTCAGTCACCGATTGAAGCCGACGGCGGGGCGGTGATGGGGACATGCTCACACGTCAGTTGGTCGGCATTGTGGTCAATTGCTCACCTCGCGAAATCGTTAACAGGCAAATTGGTGCGAAATCAAAAGGGACCAATTCTAAAAATCAAAAGGGACCACTCACCAAGTCATTGGATGGAAAGGGGCCAGCACCATTTGGCACATAGGAACAGATCAGGCACGTGGATCATTTCAGAAATGTGACGGGTCAACGTCACATAAGGCCGTTCAGAGCAATTGTCGTTCCGGGTCAAACTGAGAAGAACTCAGCCTGAGCAAATGTCTTCCGGGTTACCCCTGAAAGCGGACATTGCTCGATACAGTCGTCATGTCTCAAAGGTGCCAAAAACAGACTCATGCACCGCAGCAAAAGCAGGGCGGCGGGATCAGCGTCGCAAACTTGCGCCGGCAAATCCCGCTCAGTGCCTCACTGCCCCGTCCCGCTGTAGCCGGGAACGGCTGGCAGCGGCGTTCCGTCGGTGCCGGATCGAAATAATGATAGGATATTGCGGAGGTCCGGGCGGCAAAAAATGCCGGCCTGCCATTGGCCGCGATCTTACGCTGCTTTCGGCGACCGGCTTTACCGCGAGTGTCACCTCTCACGGCAGGAACGGTTTGGATGATCATGGGCAGGTTTTCTGGGCACTTGATCGCTTGGGCGATCTGCATCGGCATCGGCCTGCTTGCTGGAGAGTTTGCCGGCGCGGCACTATTCTATGCGGAGCATGGCGGTTTGATATATCGCAACCAGCCGTCACCCGGCAAAAAGACTGCGGTTGAAAGCGCGGTTCAGTATCGGCAGCGCATCCACCCCTATCTCGGCTTTGGCGGTCCGAATTCGCTGCAATCCGACACAACGCCGACCAACAATCTCGGCTTTTTGCAGTTGCTTACTTACAAGATACCGTTCGAACCGGCGCCGGACGATCTGGTCGTTGCCGTGTTCGGCGGCTCGGTCGCCTCCCATCTGGTTACGCCGCCGCAGGGCGGGTTATCGATCCAGGCAGCGTTGCAAGAGCGGCTAAAAGGAAAAAGCGTCATCGTTCTCTGCCTGGCGCAGAATTCCGGGAAGGAACCCCAGCAGGTCATGGCTTTGGCGATGTTGCGCGCGTTGGGGCAGCACGTCGACGTCGTATTGAACCTGGATGGATTCAACGAGTTTGCGGTCGGTTATCA
>JAQGKJ010000026.1 GCA_028290165.1 Bradyrhizobium sp.
GGATGACGGTTCGTGCGTTTCATCCGCCTATATACCGCCACCTAACGCAGCTGAATCTAGGGCGCAACTGGCCGACGATCAGCATCGGCTTGACGGCGCTGTACCTATGGCCATGCAGCCTGGCGTCACTCAGTCGGCGACAATTCCAGCAACTTCTTTTCCGCAGCGTCGTACACCTTGACCTGGAGCATCGGAAATTCGGCTTTGAGATCCCTTGCCCTTTTCTGCGCCGCTTCAAACGTTGGAAATACCGTCTTCATCCGGCCATCGACTTGCAAGCCAAAGCCCTCGGTCATCACAAGATCAGCGCGTGTGACGTTGCGGGGTTGCGGCTCGTCCGGTATCGTCAGAGGCTTCTTCATGGCAACTCCTTGGGTTGCCCCCTCCCCATCTAATCACTGCCGTCCTCGGCCTCTTCAGAATGGCCGGAGGTTAAAATCACCACCGATGGTGATGATGCCGCCAACCATAGTGGTGGCCGCGACCTCTGCCCAAACCAAGTTCTCGGAGCTCTCAGAGTTCCATTAGGGTGCTGCCGGTTATTGCCAACTGAGGCGGCTACTTCTTTGGCACTAACCAAGCCTCTGTCACGGTACTTTCGATGATGTGCCGCTGAAGCCTTTTGCATTGTGGGCAAGTGTACGTTCGCAAGTCTTGGCCCAATGCGCTCGGCTCAATCGCCGTCAACTTCATTGGAGAACCGCAAGCCGTGCATTGCGGACCCTGGTTTTGTGTGTCGAGCATGCGCTTCCCTTTACGTGGGCGGGAGCACAACACTCTCAGTCACCGATAAAAGCCGATGCGGAGCGGTGATGGGAGCAGCATGCTCTCCCAGGTTCCGGGGTTGCTGGTCAATATCGCTCACTTTCCGAAACTTAATAAATCGAGCGACGAACAAAGAAACGACCCAAGAGACGGGGCATCTCACCCGTGATCTCGCGGCGAGCGCACTTGGCGTCGAAACTGCCCCCAACTTTCTCAACCCTGCATCGGAACCCAGCCCGCTCGTGCAGGGCATTTTTGAGCCCGAGTGAGCAATATTGACCAGTATCCACACCGTGAAGGGCGCAAGCTACGTTATCATCGACCCGCCCGTGGCCGTTTCCGGCGACTGACGGTTCGGTACCGCTCCCACCATTCAACGGAAAGTGTGCGTGCCCGATCCGCAAACGCCCACCCTGTCGACTCGCGCGACGGCGGGACCTTGTCCCAGATGCGAATCGCGCATGGCGGTTCAGTGCATTGCCGCAGCCCGTACCGGATTCGAGTACTGGACCCTGCGGTGGACTAAGTGCGGCCTTATTCATGAGGCGCAGGTAAGCGCCGACCCGATGAAGTCCGAAGCTGTCGGCTGGGCGCGTAGCGACCTGCGAGCGCCACAGTAAGGACGATAACATGACAGAATTGACGCGCAACGATCTCGATATTCACGATTGGGCTGCCCGGGCATCCGAGGCTCTCACACAGGCAAAAAAGTTGCCGCCCGGATCGTTGCGATCCCAGGCCATCAAAAAAGCCGGACAACTTCGCGTCGCCGCAGACATGAAAAATCTGCTGATGTCGAAAGAGCCCAAACGGCGTCCAGAAAGGGACTTTGGCTGACGGCGATCCAAGACCATAGGACCCGTCTCAAACTCGGAGTCGCAAATTGCCCCCCTCTGCCGATCTCAAGCCGACGTTCGATCCGCGTTACAGAATCTCGGACCTTGTCGAGAAACGGCGCGACGTTCTGCGTTTTGCCCGATCCCTTCCAAGGGGCCCGAGGCGGAATCAACTTCGACAGACCGCGGCGTTGCTTCGTACACTCTTTAAGAACAGGGGTTGGTTGGACGCCCACACGTTGGACGGTTGATGCCGGAAACTTGTTCCTCGTCCCGTGATCCACTCATTGCCAGCCGGCGGCGGCGCTGCCCAAAATGCGATGCAAGGATGCGTCTGGCGCGCGTTGCGCGGGGGTCATCCAACTTCGATATCCGCACATTTGATTGCCCCAGGTGCGATCACACCCACATCGTGACCGTCGCAACTGATCTAGTAAGCGACAGCCGCAGCCTGCACGCGAGAGCGATTGACGCGCTTGAGGAAGCCCAGGCGATGTCGCCCGGCGCGCGGCGAAACGACGCGCTGAAAAAAGCGGGGGTTCTCCGTAGAACTGCGGACAATCAGGGGGTAATCTTTGCGAAACGGGAAAAGCCCCGCAAGTGATGACCTGATGGAGCAGCAGCTCGCCGCTTAGTGCGAAAGTAGGCTTGGCGCTTTGCCGCCAACCAAAGTCGATCAACTTCGTCGAGCCAAAGGAGGCTCCCATGGGTAAGCCAACCAGGGACATGTTCGACCCCAAGATCTTTCTCGCCAAGGTGGGCGCGGGGAAAACGATCCTCGAACTTCGCAAAAACCAGCACGTGTTCGAGCAAGGCGAAGTCGCGGACACGGTTTTTTACATTCAAAGGGGCAAGGTCAAGCTTACAGTCGTGTCTGAGCAGGGCAAGGAAGCGGTCGTCGCAATTCTAGAGCCCGGCCAGTTCTTTGGCGAAGGATGCATGAATGGCCATCCGTTACGCATCGCGACGACAACCGCGATCGAGGATTGCGTCATCACGTCGATCACGAAAGACGCGATGATCGCGGCTATTCATGATCAGCCGAGATTTTCGGAGCTATTCATGACCTATCTCCTGACCCGGAACAGCCGGATTGAGGAGGATCTGATCGATCAGCTCTTCAATTCGAGTGAGCGGCGGCTTGCACGGCTGCTTTTGCTGCTCGCGAATTTCGGCAAGGAAAGCAGCCCGCAGCCGATCAATCCGCATATCAGTCAAGAAACGCTGGCGGAGATGGTCGGCACCACTCGATCCCGAGTAAGCCATTTCATGAACAAATTTCGCAAGCTGGGCCTGATCAGCTACAACGGGAAAATCGAGGTCCACAATTCGCTGTTAAGTGCGGTTTTGCATGAGAAGCCCGTCGTAAGAGAGCGTGACTAGAAACAAGATCACAAGAAAACGGCCCCAGCGCGGGCGGGGGTACATGCAGGGGCCGTCATTTCATCATCGTTAGATTGCATGGGCGTTGCCTGGCATCAAAACTGATCCCCAGCAGCGCGCCGGTTAGAGTTGTTCAAAAAGCATCAAGTTGCTTGCTCCCGGATCTATAACGATCAGGAAATAGCTTGGCTCGCACTGAGGTGACCTTACTTCGGGCGCGGCGAACGCGTTACCATCGCCGACCCCAGCCGCCGCTCCATCTGCTTCCCCATCCGCCACCCCCTCGAAAAAGCCGCACGATGAGGAGGAGCAAGATCGCACCAACAGTGGCGTTGACGATTGCACTGACCATTCCGGTACCGAGATGGATGCCCAACTGGGGCAACAACCAACTTCCGATAAAGGCACCCAAAATCCCGACAATGAGATCGCCAACGATCCCAAAACCAGTCCCTCGCACGATTTGACCGGCCAGCCAACCTGCAACGAGACCAACGAACAATATAACCAACAGGCTTTCGCTCGACATATTCATTGTGCCACCTCGGCATTTTGCTTGATATGCAACATAACAGGCTGATTTGCTGCGGGCTGTGCCAGTTTGATCGGTTTACTGCGGTTTCGCTTCTGGCGCGAAACACGGCCGACGCCGTCGGTCAACGCGATCTGTTCGACCAGCATCGTCATGTGTCGTGGCAATCCGTTGGGCGCACCTGTCAGGCTGGTACGCAGCCGGTCGCCTACTTCCTCGCAGATGGCGGCACTGGAAACGTGGTCGATTTGAATATCACTCCGAACAGCTGGGCTGGTCATGAAAATTCTCCGGCTAGCCGCGGTCGGCGCTGACAAAGCGAGCCTCAAGCGTCGCGCCATTACCGTGCAGGCATGAGGCACTGAAGTTGGGCCAGGTCTGCGTTGTACAGCCGCGATCGACGCTATGGATAACGAGCCGGTTGCTCTTCTGGAGGGCGACCGGCCCTTCAGCTTCGACTTCCGGGGCAAATCCGGGGAGTATCAACAAGGCGACTGCAATGAAGGCGGTAATTGCGATGGCTGAGAGCGTTTTGATCATTTAATCCCCGATTCACAGGGACAAGTGGACCGAAGGCCGATTGTTCCGGCGTTGCTTGGGTTATTTCCCCTGGCGCTCGCAGGGCCGCGCCCTGCTCAAGCCATAAAAAAGGCCGCGGATTTCTCCACGGCCTTTTGCATATCAGCTTCTATTTTCAAAAGCGGCCGACGCCCACGCTCACGCCGGGAACGCTGATGCCAATACCGCCGCGTTCTTCATAACCACGGTGATCGTAGTACCGCTCGCGAGGCGCGTCGTAACCGTAGGAGTCGCGGATGATGACGCGTCGGTCATCGCGTTGACGCCAGCAACGGCCGTTCTCGTCGCATACCATGCGGACGTTCTGGATGTTGCTGTCGTGAGCCGCCGATAGACCGGCAGTGAGCGGTGCAGCAGTGGCGGCGGTTGCGAAGAGCGCACTTGCGCCAACTGCAAAAGAGATTGCTAGCTTGTTCATGATGTTCTCCAAGCGGGGTGTGTCGAAGCTTCAACAGCCTGCTGATGATGGCTGCCAGGCGATCCCGCCGCGTTCGGGGATCAGTTCACAACGGCCCCAGCGACAAAGCGTTCCCGCCAAATGCAACTTATATTTGAAACAGACCGGGTTTCGTGGCGTGCACATGGTTAAAGGCTTCGGCGACAGCCGTTTGTCATCCCCATTTCATGGGCGTTAACTCGCGTACATCTTCCGATCAAAGAAACAATCAAAGATAGAATCGGAACTTTAAGCCGTCGGGGCCGTTCCGCTCTCTGTCCGACGTTCGTCGGCATGGATTCAAATATGAATTGGAAAAAAGTCAGATGAGAAAAACGTTGATGGTTTCCGTGGCCGTTGCGGCGCTGTTCGCCGCGACCGGGCTTGCGACCGCTCAAGGTGTCAATCAGGGCGGCGTGAAGGAGTCTCCGGCAGCTGCTTCGCCGAAGGGTGACACCGCGGCACCGATGAATGCACCCGCAGCAAAGGGAGCGGAGAGCGCAGCACCTGGCGCTGCGTCGAAAGAAGGGACACCGCAGCACGCGCAGAGCAAGCCGGATGCAAAAACGACCGGCGAGATGAAGCCTGACAGCAAGTCAAAGGCGTCGGATTCAACCGCTCCGACCACCACTTCGAAGGACATGAAGAGTCCGACCGCCGAAACCAAGTCGACTTCCGAAGGCAAGACGGCCGGCGAGATGAAAGCCGACGGCAAAGCGAAAGCGTCCGATTCGACGACCACCTCGAAGGACCTGAAGACCCCGACCGCCGAGACCAAACCTTCGGCTTTTGACAGCAAGACGACCGGCAGTGCCGCAACCTCGGCGACAGCAGCACCTTCTGTCGAGAAACGCGGCCAAATCGCCACGGCGATCAAGCAAGAGAAGGTCGAGGAAACCACCGTGAACTTCAATGTCTCGGTCGGTACGGCAGTCCCGAACAGCGTCCGCTATTATCCGCTGCCGTCACATATCGTCGAAATCTATCCGGAATGGCGTGGATATGATTTCATCCTCGTGCACGGCAGGTACGTCATCCTTCGCCCGCACACTCACGAGATCGTCTACATCATCGAAGGTTGAACGAATCCGCCAAGCGAACTGCAAACGAACCAGAAAGGGCGGCTTTAACAGCCGCCCTTCTTTTTTGAGCCAGCCGCTGCGAGTTCTCCCGATCGTCCTGGCCGGCAAAAGTCCGAATTCTTGAAAGTGAGCGATATTGACCAACATGCGTGGAACTCAAAGAGTATGTTGGTTCGATCACCGCCCCGCCATTGGCAACAATCGGTGACTGAGAGTGTCGCGCTCCCGCCTGATCAAAGGGGAGCATCATGCAGTCCACTCAGCCCAATCCACTTTTTAGCGTTGCGGAGATCGGAATTCTGAACTGCTCCAGATGCGGCAAACCGATGAGGCTGGCGCGCATCGAGCCGGACAAACCGGGCTTCGACCTGCGCAGCTTTGAATGCACAAAATGCAGTACCGGCGAAACCTTCCTCGTTGCCATCTAGGCGGGCATGTTGTGCTTGATTGCGCCGCCTAACGAGACGCTGATGGCGCTGGATCTGTTGCCGCGCAGCACCACTTGAGGGCCGGCCGTTTCGCTGGCGCCGTCTGACGTAGCCAACGGACGCGCGCTCAACGGCCATAATGAGCCATTCAAGAAGCGCGCGGCCCCACTATCCGGTGATTTCGCGCATTTCCGTCGAAATGTGAGCGCCATGGTCTTTAAAGGAACGCATACAGGTTGCTATCGGGTGCCCGAGTAACCATCTGATCAGTTAGCGTAATCGGATCGGTGCAATTGCGCGTGTCCCGAAACGCCAAGCCTTAGCCACGCCAAAACCTACGGACGGTATCGACCAACGGCATATCGCTTCGATATGCGCGTGACGGGTCAGGAAAACCTATGGCCATCGAACATGCCTCCGTGCAGGTCGTGCGCAAGCCCTGGGGGGTCGCCGATCTCCATCCCTGGAGCAGCATCGATGGTTCAAGTGAAGCAATCGGGGAATTGTGGTTTCAGCGCGCCGATCAAAATGCGCCAATCCCGGCCTTGCTGCTCAAATTACTGTTTACCAGCGAGCCCTTGTCGATCCAGGTTCATCCAGACGACGCGTTCGCGCGCTCGATCGGCCTGCCGAACGGCAAGACCGAGGCATGGTACATCCTTTCGGCCGCGCCGGGCGCGCGGGTTGCCACTGGATTGAAACGTCGTCTCGCGCCACAAGATTTGCGCGCGTCGATCAGGGATGGCTCGATTGCAAGTCTGACGCAATGGCGTCCTGTCGCGAAAGGCGACATCATCTTCGTCCCTGCCGGCACGATCCACGCCATAGGTGCCGGTATCGTGCTCGCCGAGATTCAACAGCGCAGCGACGCTACATTCCGCCTGTTCGACTACGGCAGACAGCGCGAACTGCATGAAGAGAACGCCATCGCTGTCTCCGATGCCGGGCCCATTCAAACTCAACCCGCCCAACAACGCCTCACTGCGGCCCGAACGGCGCTTATCGCAAGTCCGCATTTCGTCATTGAGCGGATCGACCTTCGGGCAAATTCACGCTGGACACTTAATGCCGATCAGGAAACCTGGATCCTCGTGACCGAAGGGCAGGCGCGGATCGGGTCGATAAATGCGTCGGTCGGCGACGCCGTCTTTGCCGAAGCGGATCACGCCGACATTGAGATCGGGCCCGACGGGATGAGGGGGCTGATCGCCTATCCGGGACCGAACCCAACCATGATGTTGCTGCAAGAATCGGGAGCGCAAATGACTAAATCTGCCGGCACGTCCGCGGTACGCTTGCCGAAGCCGGAAGTCGAGACACGGACATGACGCCGCTCCGCCGCATCGCCGTTATCGGCAATTCGCTACCCCGCCGCTGCGGAATCGCCACCTTCACGACCGACCTGCAGCAGGCGATATCGACTTCACACCCGAACCTTGAGACCTGCATCGTGGCGATGACCGACCATGGTCAAGCCTACAATTATCCTCCGGCGGTCGCCTTTCAGATCAAGGACGACAATATCGAAGAGTATGTGCGCGCAGCAGACTTCCTGAACGCCGGCCGGTTCGACACCGTGTGCCTGCAGCACGAATTCGGGATTTTCGGCGGCGAAGCCGGTGCCCACGTCCTCGTGCTGCTGTCGCGCCTCACCATGCCGGCGATAACGACGTTCCATACGGTGCTGTCCAAGCCGACGGCCAGTCAACGCGCGGTGATGGGGCGCATCGTCGATGCGTCGTCGAAGGTCGTGGTGATGACCAACAAGGGCCACGAGCTGCTGCGCAGCGTCTATCAGGTGCCTGACGACAAGATCGAGGTGATAGCCCATGGCATTCCCGACGTCGCATTTGTCGGGCCCGATGCGGCAAAGGACAAGCTCGGGTTTGCCGGCAAGTCGGTCATTCTGACATTCGGCCTGCTGTCCCCCAACAAGGGCATCGAAGTGGTGATCGACGCCATGCCGTCTATTCTGAAGCGCCGCGCAGACGTGGTCTACGTCGTGCTCGGCGCAACGCATCCCAATCTGGTGCGGGACCAGGGCGAGGCTTATCGCGAGAGCCTGATGGCGCGCGTGCGTGAACTTGGCGTCGAAGATCACGTGGTGTTCCTCGACCGGTTCGTCGATCAGGCTACGCTGCTCGAATTCATCTCGATGTGCGACGTCTATGTCACGCCCTATCTCAACGAGGCGCAGATGACGTCGGGAACGTTGGCTTACAGCTTCGGATTGGGGAAGCCAGTCGTCTCGACGCCGTACTGGCACGCGCGCGACCTGCTGACTGATGGACGAGGCGTTCTGGTGCCTTTCGGCGACGCGGCGGCGATCGGCAGCGAGATTGCGGAATTGCTCACCGACGACGCCCGTCGGCAGGCGATGTGTCGGCGCGCCTATGCGGTCAGCCGAACGATGACATGGGAACGCACCGCCGAGCGTTACATATCCGTGTTCGAGAACGCACGGCAGGGTCACTGGCTCAAGGCCTTTACGCGCTCCGACACGGGCGCGCCCGAGCCGCGCAGCCCAGCGGCGCCTGATATGCAAATCGGCCATTTCCTGTCGATGTGCGACGACACCGGTCTGTTCCAGCACGCGGTGCATTCGGTGCCCGATCGCTCGCACGGTTATTGCGTCGATGACAACGCTCGCGCCTTGCTGTTGGCCTGCGCCCTCAATAATCCGGGCGAACAGCGTCTATCGGAAGTTTTGACGGGCCGCTTTGCGGCCTTCGTGCAGCATGCATGGAATCCCGACACCGGGCGATTTCGCAACTTCATGGGCTTCAATCGAACCTGGCTTGAAGACAGAGGTTCCGAAGACAGTCACGGGCGAACGCTTTGGGCCCTGGGCGAGTGCGCGCGCAAGGACGCAAGCCCGTCGCGGCGCCGGTGGGCTGCCGCCTTGTTCGCTCAGGCATTGTCGACCACCGAGACGTTTCGCTCGCCCCGAGCATGGGCGTTCACGCTGCTGGGTCTTAGCGCTTATTGCGCTGCAGCTCCGGATGACCTCCGCGCCCAGGAAGTCCGGCATTCTCTTGCCGGCCGGTTGATGTCCGCTCTGGCGTCGGTCGAGACACCGGACTGGGCGTGGTTCGAGGAAGGGTTGGCTTACGACAATGCACGGTTGCCGCAGGCTTTGATGATGACAGGCATGGCGACGCAAACGCCAGGCTACGTCGATGCCGGACTGAGGACCCTGCGTTGGCTGATGACGCAACAAACTACCTCGGGAGGCTATTTCCGGCCGGTCGGCACCGCCGGCTTCGGCGAACAGCGGCAACCTCCCCGCGCCTTCGACCAGCAGCCCGTGGAAGCCACGGCAACCATCGCAGCCTGCCTTACCGCGTGGCAGGCGGACGGCGATCCCGAGTGGAAGGCCATGGCAACCCGCGCTTTCGGGTGGTTTCTCGGCAGCAACGATCTGTCTGTGGCGCTGGTCGATCCGCAGACCGGGAGTTGCCGCGATGGACTGCATCCCGATCGCGCCAACGAGAATCGCGGCGGGGAGTCGGTTGTGTGCTATCTGCTAGGGCTTGCGGAGATTCGTCAACTCGCGCGCGTCAACGCCGGTCTGACAAAACCCACAGCACTCCGCGCCGTGGGCGCCTGAATCTCTTCCTCCAGCGAGCCGAGGACACCCGTGTTACAAACCACCTTCCTGAACCGGCAGGCGCTGTACCTTCGGCCCGATCCCGCGCGGGTGATCGTGCGCCCGTTCAAGCCGGCGACAGAACCGCGTGATCTGAACCCGACCGACAAAACGCGCGCAAATCATATCGTCGACCGGGTTCTCGCACTCGATTCCGAATCCGTTACCACCCAGCTCGCGGAAGTCCTCGATAATTTTCTTGGCCGACATCGTAACCTGCTGGAGACGTTCGAGGCCCGCGCAGATGAAATGGAGCAAGCTTTCGCAACGCATGGGATCTTTTCAAAGATCCAGCGCCAGCTGATCGGCGCCTATTTTCTCAATGAGTATTCGTTCGAAGCCTCTGCCTTGTTTAACCCCAGCATCGTGCCGCACCCCGACCAATCGGAAGCGCCGAAAGGCGGCTTGCGCTTCATCCTCAGTCTCCGAGCCACAGGCGAAGGGCATGTGTCGTCATTGACGTTTCGGGCCGGCACCATCGCAGCCGACGGCAGCCTGACCGTTGATCCAACGGCTCGCCTCGCCTCGAGCCCCCGGATATGCAATCGCGTATCCGGGCCAGACGGCGACCATGTCGAGTTGATTTTCAAACCCGAGGAAGACCTCAGCGAGCGCGTCATCTTTCCCGTCACCGAATCCCAATCGAACGGCATTGAGGACGCGCGCTTTGTCGAATTCAGGGATGGCGATCGGAAAACCTACTACGCGACCTATACCGCCTACAGCGGACGCGCGATCCGTTCCGAATTGATCGAGACCAGCGATTTCATGTCGTTCCGGCTGGCGCCCCTAAGAGGTGCTGCGGCACGGAACAAGGGCATGGCGCTCTTCCCGCGCAAGATCGGCGGCAAATACACCATGATCGCGCGGCAGGATAATGAGAACCTGTATCTGATCTATTCAGACGACCTGTACACATGGAACGGCGGTCAGGCCATTCTGAAGCCGGAATTTCCCTGGGAGTTCGTTCAGATCGGCAATTGCGGATCGCCTATCGAACTCGATGAAGGCTGGCTGCTTCTTACGCATGGCGTCGGCCCGGTCCGCAAATATTCCATCGGCGCGGCGCTGCTCGACAAGAGCGACCCCTCCAAGGTGCTTGCGCGCTCGCGCGAGCCATTGTTGCGGCCCGAGCCGTCTGAACGCGAAGGATACGTCCCCAACGTCGTCTATACCTGCGGCGCCATGAGGCACAACGACCAGATCATTTTGCCATATGCGGTGTCGGACACCTTCTCCAATTTCGCGACCATCAAGATTTCGGCGCTGATGCAGGCGATGAAAAGTTGATTGCCGTCTCAGCTAAGGCAAAGCGCGACATGCCCATGCCTTCGACTACTGGACATCAGGGAGACTTTATGGCCCGCGAAACAAGTTATTTCGTGCAGTCGTTCAACGCCGGCAAAGGCGGAAACCTTAAGGCTGATACCCCGATAGCTTGCAAATCGGCAACCGGCGCGGTCCGAACGGCGGAACGATTGGCGCTGAGCAAACTCGGTGTCGTTGCCTTCTCGTCCACCGGCGACCCTGAGATGGGCGAC
>JAQGKJ010000087.1 GCA_028290165.1 Bradyrhizobium sp.
AAGCATATCGTCGATCTCCGGTTCACCAAACACACCGAGCGCGGCATGACGTTGGTGCTGGTGACCCACGACACCTCGCTGGCGCTTCGCTGGGACCGCGTGGTGCTGCTGCGCTCGGGGCGTATCGATGCACAGCCTGTGGATCGCAAAGCGGCGCCATGACCGCGACCTCCGAACCCATCCAAGACGGCGTTGCTTCCGAACCCGTATCTCGCGGCCGCACGTCCTGGCTTGCGCTGCGCTACGCCCTGCGCGAATTGCGCGGGGGCCTGCGCGGCTTTTATGTTTTCATCGCCTGCATCGCGCTCGGCGTGATGGCGATTGCCGGCGTAGGCTCAGTCGCAGCCAGCCTTAGCGAGGGCCTGGCGCGCGAGGGCCGCACGCTACTCGGCGGCGACGT
Source organism: Bradyrhizobium sp. (assembly GCA_028290165.1). The sequence continues at coordinate 401 of JAQGKJ010000087.1, forward strand.
CGCCTTCTCCCTGATCCAACGTGAGGCCAAGCCGAACGAAGTCGCGTTTCTCCGAGCGCACGGAGCCGTATCGGTCGCCGCGACCCTGCGCGCGATGGCACGCGCCGCCGACGGCCGGCTCGCTTTGGTCGAACTGAAGGCGGTGGATGGCGGCTACCCGATGCTCGGCGAGTTGACGCTCGAGCCGAAGATGCCGGTGGCCGATCTCCTGGCCGAGCGCCAAGACTCATCTGGTGCCGTGTTCGGCGCGGCGGCCGATTCCACCTTGCTGGCGCGGCTCGACCTCAAGCTCGGCGATCGCCTCACCATCGGCAGCGCGACCTTTCAGATCCGCAGCGTGGTCGGCGCCGAGCCGGACAAGCTCGCCGGCGGGCTCGGGTTCGGGCCGCGGTTCCTGGTCAGCGAGGCCGGCCTGCGCGCGACCCAATTACTGCAACCCGGCAGCCTGGTGCGCTGGATTTATCGGCTGAAACTGCCCGATAACGCCTCCAACGACCGCGCGGTGACCGCGCTGGCCGACGAGGCGCGAACGACATTGCCCGAAGCCGGCTGGGAGATTCGCAGCCGCGGCAACGCCTCGCCGCAGCTTGAGCGCACCATCAGCCGCTTCACGCAGTTTCTGACTTTGGTCGGCCTCGCCGCGCTCCTGGTCGGCGGCGTCGGCGTCGCCAATGCCGTCAAGAGCCATATCGATCGCCGCCGCGATGTGATCGCAGCCTTCAAAGCGCTCGGCGCCACCGGTCGGGACGTCTTCAAGATCTACCTCACGCAAGTGGTGGTGCTCGCCGGGATAGGCTCGGTGATCGGGCTGGCCACCGGAGCAGCACTCCCCTTCATCATCGTCGGCGTGTTCGGCAAGCTGTTGCCGCTGCCGGTCGTGCCGGCGCTGCACGCGGATGAACTCGCGCTGTCGTTCGTCTACGGCCTCCTGACCGCGCTTGCGTTCGGACTGTGGCCGCTCGGCCGCGTGCACGACGTGCCGGTGGCGGCGCTGTTCCGCGAGGCGGTGTCGAGCGAGTGGCACCGCCCGCGCTGGCGCTACCTCGCGCTGATGGCGGTCGTGATCGCGTTACTGGTCGCGGTCGTGATTGGGCTCGCCTACGACAAGCGGGTCGCGGCCGTGTTCGTCGCCTCCTCGGTTCTGGTGTTCGCGCTGTTGCGCGGCATCGCCGCCGGCTTGATGGTGCTGGCGCGCCGACTGCCACGCACCCGCTTCCCCATGCTGCGGCTGGCGATCGCCAATATCTACCGGCCCGGCGCCTTGACCCCGTCGGTGGTGATGTCGCTCGGCCTTGGCCTGGCAGTGCTCGTCACGATTACCCAGATCGACGGCAATCTGCGGCGGCAATTTCTGGCGGCCCTGCCGGACCGCGCGCCATCGTTCTATTTCATCGATATCCCCACCAATGAAGCCGGCCGCTTCGGCGAATTTCTCAAAAACACCGCGCCGCAATCGACGGTGGAGGACGTGCCGATGCTGCGCGGACGCATCGTCGCCGCCCGCGGCGTCAAGGCCGAAGACCTCAAGGCCTCGACCGATTCCGAATGGGTGCTGCAGAGCGACCGCGGCCTGACCTATACCGGCGAAATCCCCAAGGGTTCGAAGATCGTCGAAGGCCAATGGTGGGACGCCGGCTACAATGGGCCGCCGCTGGTCTCGATGGAGAAGAAGATCGCCGACGGGCTCGGCTTGAAGATCGGCGACGAGATCGTCGTCAACGTGCTCGGCCGCGATATCCCGGCCACCATCGGCAATCTGCGCACCGTCGATTGGCAAGGCCTCGGCATCAATTTCGTGCTGGTGTTCTCCCCCAACGCCTTCAGAGGCGCGCCGCATACCCATATCGCGACGCTGACCGAAACCCATCCGGACCCCGCCGGCGACGCCCGCATCATCAAGGCGGTGGCGGACGCGTTCCCGATGGTGACCAGTGTGCGGGTTCGCGAGGCCCTGGAAACCATCGGCACGGTCGTGACCAATCTGGTGCTGGCGATCCGCGGCGCCAGCGCGGTGACATTGATCTCCGCCATTTTGGTGCTGGGCGGCGCGCTCGCCGCCGGCCACCGCCACCGGGTCTACGATGCCGTCATTCTCAAGACCCTGGGCGCTACCCGCGCCCGGCTGCTCGGGGCCTATGCGCTGGAATATCTGATGATCGGCTTTGCTACCGCGGTTTTCGGCGTGATCGCAGGCTCGATCGCGGCCTGGCTGATCGTGACCCGGCTGATGACGCTGAGCTTCATCTGGCAGGCCGGCAGCGCCGCGGGCGTAGTCGCGGCGGCCCTGATCGTCACCGTGGGGCTGGGGCTCGCCGGCACGCTGTTGGCGCTGAATCAGAAGCCGGCCACGGTATTGCGGAATTTATGACAAATTGAAGCAGCCGGCCTTATGTCGGGAAAACCGCATACCGCTGCGCTTCCGCCGGCCCTGCCAAATCGCCGTTTTCGTCACGCCGACCGGCGTCGCTTATGCCGCGGAGCGACATTCAGCCGCGCATGGTGGCTTGCGGTGAATGTGCTAGTTTCCCACATATCAGCCTGGGCCAGAAGCCGGTTTGATGACGCAAAATTAATGTCAGCAAACGGCGGTATCTGGGATAGATTTCTTAACCGGCGTCGCAAACCCCCTTGCGCTCCGCCGGACCAACAAACGGGAATTCGACCATGTCGGACCTAGACCGCAACTACGCTTCTCCTTTCGGCCGGGCCGCCGGGCGCGTTGACGCCGCGACCGTCGACGCCGGTCTGCGCGCCTACATGCTGCGCATCTATAACTACATGAGCATCGGCCTGGCCATCACCGGCCTCGCCGCGCTTGGCGTCTATATGGCCGCCGTAACCGGCGATCCATCGGGCGCCGCAGCCAAGATCGGCAATGCCTTCCTGACGCCGTTCGGCTACGCGATGTTCGTCAGCCCCCTGAAATGGCTGTTCATCCTGGCGCCACTCGCCATGGTGTTCGTGATTTCGGCCGGCATCAACCGGCTACAGCCGGCGACCGCCCAGATGCTGTTCTGGGTGTTCTCGGCGCTGATGGGCATTTCGCTGTCCTCGATCTTCCTGGTGTATACGCACACCTCGATCGTGAGGGTATTCTTCATCACCGCGGCGACCTTCGGCGCGCTCAGCCTCTACGGCTACACGACCAAGCGTGACATGACGGGGATGGGATCGTTCCTGATCATGGGCCTATTCGGCATCATCATCGCAAGCCTGGTC
>JAQGKJ010000088.1 GCA_028290165.1 Bradyrhizobium sp.
CGGAACGGTCCGGCGCCGTCGATGCGCGAGGCCTCCAGCAATTCGTCCGGTACCGTCATGAAGAACTGCCGGAACAACAGCGTCGCGGTGGCGGACGCAATCAATGGCAGCGAGAGGCCGGCGTAGCTGTCGAGCAAATGCAGGTCGGCGACGATCTTGTAGGTCGGATAGATCCGCACCTCGACCGGCAGCATCAGCGTGATGAAGATGATCCAGAAAATCGGCATCCGGAACGGAAAGCGAAAATAGACGATGGCATAGGCGGAGATAATCGAGATCGCGATCTTGCCGACTGCGATCAGCATTGCCATCACAAACGAGTTGAACAGCATCGTGCCGACCGGCTCGCGCGTCGAACCGCTGGTTCCGACAAATATCGTCTTGTAGTAAGTCTCCAGAAAATGCCCGCCCGGCAACAGCGACATCTGCCCGTTGGCGATCAGCGCGTTGTCCTGGGTGGAGGCGATGACGGCGAGATAGACGGGAAATGCGACGATCGCGATCCCGATCCAGAGAATGGCGTGGGCGACATAGCGCCGGATGCCCTCGTGCTCGACCATCAATAGGTGACCTTGCGTTCGACGAAGCGGAACTGGACCGCGGTCAACAGGATGACGATGATCATGAGGATGACGGATTGCGCCGCCGAACTGCCGAGATTGCCGCCGAGCAGGCCATCGACATAGACCTTGTAGACCAGGGTTTCCGTAGCCTTTGCCGGGCCGCCGCGGGTCATGGTGTCGATGATGCCGAAGGTGTCGAAGAAGGCGTAGACGATATTGACGACAAGTAAGAAGAAGATCGTCGGCGACAGCAGCGGAAAGGTCACGGTCCAGAATCGCCGCATCGGCTTTGCGCCGTCGATCGCGGCTGCCTCCATCACGCTCCTCGGGATGCCCTGCAGGCCGGCGAGAAAGAACAGGAAATTGTAGGAAATCTGCTTCCACGCGGCAGCCAGCACGATCAGTGTGGCCGCCTGGTCGCCGTCGAGCAGCGGATTCCAGTCGATGCCCATCGCGCGAAGCTGATGCGCCAGGATGCCGAGCGACGGATTGAGCATGAAAACCCACAACACGCCGGCGACCGGAGGCGCCACCGCGTAGGGCCAGATCAGAAGCGTGCGATAAAGCATAACGCCGCGCAACGGCTTGTCGGCCATCACCGCAAGCAGCAACGCCAGCGACAGCGATGAGACGGCGATCGCGATCGAGAACGCAAAGGTCCTGACGATCGCGGCGAAATAATCCGGCTGACTCAAGAGGTCCCGGTAATTCTCAAACCACACGAAGGTCGTCGAAAGGCCGAAGGCGTCCTGCAACAGAAACGACTGCAGCAACGCCTGGCCGGCCGGCCAATAAAAGAAAATCAAAACGACTGCGAGTTGCGGTGCGATCAGCACATAGGGCAAGAGCCGAGACTGGAAAACGGATTGCTTCTGCATGTTATCCGCGAAGTCGGCAGGCCGCGTCGGGCGGCCTGCCAGTTCATCATCCTAGAGCATCATCCGGAAAAGTGGGAACCGGTTTTCCGAAAAAATCATGCTCTAATGCACGGCGGTTTTTTCGAACTGGCGAAGCATCTGGTTGCCGCGCTCGACGGCGGCATCTAGCGCCTGCTTGGCGGTTTTCTTGCCGGCCAGCGCCTGCTCGATCTCTTCCGCCCACACCTCGCGCAATTGCACCATGTTGCCAAGCCGCAAGCCCCGGGAATTCTCGGTCGGCTCCTGGTTGGTCAACTCCTTCAGGGGCGTTTCGAGATATGGCTGCTGCTTGTAGAAGCCTTCGGCCTTGGCCTTCTCATAGGCGGCCCTGGTGATCGGCAGATAGCCGGAAGCCTTGTGCACTTCGACCTGGCGGTCGGTGTCGGAGAGGAAGGCCAGGAATTTCGCGACGCCTTTGTATTCTGCCGCCGACCTGCCGCCCATCACCCACAGCGATGCGCCACCGATGATCGAATTCTGCGGCGCGCCTTTGACGTCCGGATAATACGGCATCGGCGCATTGGTCCAGTTGAACTTGGCCTGGGATTTCACATTGCCGAAGAAGCCCGACGAGGTCAGGAAGATCGGGCATTCGCCCGCGGTGAAGCGGCCTTCGCCGGCGTTGGTGCGGCCGGAATAATCGTAGGTCTTGTCCTTCTGCAGTTCGATCAGGGTTTCGAGATGCTTGACCTGCACCGGCCCGTTGAATTCCAGAACGGTGTCGAAGCCGTCGAGGCCGTTGGCCTTGGTGGAAAGCGGCACGTTGTGCCAGGCCGAGAGCTGCTCGAGATTGACCCAGGTCGCCCATGCGTTGGAGAACCCGCATGTCGCGTAGCCCGCGGCCTTTAATTTCTTCGCGTCCGCGAACACCTCGGGCCAGGTTTTCGGGATCTCGGCGATATCGGCCTTCTTCAGGGCATCCAGATTGACCCACATCACGGTGGACGACGAGTTGAAGGGAAACGACAGCATGTCGCCCTTCGAGGTCGAGTAGTACCCGGTGATGGTCGGCAGATACGCCTTGGGATCGAACTTCTCGCCGGTTTCGGCCATCAGCTTGTAGACCGGCTTCACGGCGCCGGTGGCCGCCATCATGGTAGCGGTGCCGACCTCGAACACCTGCATGATCGCGGGAGCATTGCCGGCGCGAAATGCGGCGATGCCCGCGTTCATGGTGTCGGCATAGCTGCCCTTATAGGAAGGGACCACCTTGTAGTCGCTCTGCGAGGCGTTGAAATCGTTGGCCAGCTTGACGACAACGTCGTTGTTGCCGCCGGTCATCGCGTGCCACCACTGGATTTCGGTCACCGCATAAGCGGGGTTTACGAGCGCGAGCGTGACAGCGACTGCCCCGGCAGTGCCGAAATGTCGAAGAGCCATTAAATAGATCCTCCCGTTGGACCGTCATCATCATGACGCGCGTTAACAGCGCTGGATGACGTGCAAATGACCGTATAAGCGAGCGGATGGTACGGGGGAAGCGCAGCTTAAGGGAAGCGGTAAAATGCGCGGAGGCCGGGCGACCTTTGGGTCATCTAGTCGTCGCCGCGTTCCAGGCCGTGCAAAAACGCAAAAAACCTTGAGCGCGGCAACGATGGAGGAGAACGAGCGAGTTCACGCTGGCGAAAGTTGAAGTGCCTTCAGCAACGCCGGCGTGCCTTTGA
>JAQGKJ010000095.1 GCA_028290165.1 Bradyrhizobium sp.
TCAGCCGCCGCCCCATCCGATAGCCGTTCCGTTCTCGCCAGGCTGGTCATGACAAATGCCGCTCCAATTTGCTCGACAGGAAAAGGCGCATAGAGCTACTATAATGTCTAATCGTTGTTTTTAATCAAGATCGATAAAACAGATTTATCGATTTGCGGACTTTACGCGCATGGCTGATTTCAAGGCAATCGAGACCTTCATGTGGTTGGTCACGCTCGGCAGCTTCCGCGGCGCGGCCCAAAAGCTCAACACCACCCAGCCGGCGATCTCGCAGCGGATCGCACAGCTCGAACGCGAGGTCGGGGTCAGGCTCCTGCAGCGCGACCGGCGCATGGTGCTGCCGACGCCGAGCGGGCGGCAGATGATGGTCTATGCCGAGAAGCTGATCGGACTGCGCTCGGAAATGCTGGCGGTGGTCGGCGACCGCTCGGCGATGCACGGGGTGCTGCGGCTCGGCGTCGCCGAAACCATCGTCCACACCTGGCTGTCGCAACTGGTCAAGAGCGTCAATCACGCCTATCCTAATCTCTCGCTCGAAATCGAGGTCGATATCACCTCGAATTTGCGGACGCGGCTGTTGGCGCAGGAAATCGAGCTTGCGTTCCTGCTCGGACCGTTGACGGCACCGACCGTCAGCAATCGGGTTTTGTGCGATTATCCCGTGGGTTTCCTCGCCAGCCCCTCGCTCGGCCTCGGCAAACGAAAACTGTCGGTTCACGATCTGGCGAAATTTCCGATCATCACCTTCCCGCGCAAGACACAGCCTTACGAAATCGTGCGCTCGCTGTTCAATCGCCCCGGCCTGCCGCCGATGCGGCTGCATGCCAGCGCTTCGCTGGCGACCGTCATCCACATGGCGATCGAAGGCCTCGGCATCGCCGTGATCCCGACTGCAATCGTCGAAAACGAAATGGCCGACGGACGGCTGCAATTGCTGTCGACCAACCTGCAAATACCGCCGCTGACGTTTTCAGCGAGCTGGCTGGCTTCCCCCGACACGGTTGCGATCGAGCGCGTGGCCGAGCTCGCCGCCAAGCTCGCGCATGGCAGCAGCGTTGTTGACGCGCCGCTGCAGGCGCGTCATTGAAATGGTCGAGCTGCGCACAGCCTGATCTTTTCGGAACTAGCCCATGACCAAAATCGCATCCAACCTCCAGATCGATTCCGCCCGCCTCTGGGATACGATTCACAAGACCGCGAAATTCGGCGCCACGGCAAAAGGTGGCGTGCGGCGGCTGACGCTGGGGCCTGAGGACAAGCAGGTGCGCGACTGGTTCCGCAAAGCGTGCGAAGCCGCGGGCCTCGAGGTCCACGTCGATACGCTGGGATCGATGTTCGCGCTTCGCAAGGGCCGCGACATGTCGAAGCCGCCGGTGGGCCTCGGTTCCCATCTCGATACCCAGCCGACCGGCGGCAAGTTCGACGGCGTGCTCGGCACGCTGGCGGCACTCGAAGTCGTCCGCACGCTCAACGATGCCGGGATCGAGACGGAAATGCCGATCTGCATCGTCAACTGGACCAACGAGGAGGGTTCGCGCTTCGCACCTGCAATGATGGCCTCTGCCGCCTATGCCGGCCATTTCACCACCGACGATATTCTGGCGCGCAAGGACGCCGAAGGCGTCACCGTGGCCTCGGCGCTGGACAGTATCGGCTATCGCGGCGAGAAGCCGGTCGGCACCCAGAAATTTACGAACTTTGTCGAACTGCACATCGAGCAGGGTCCCATTCTTGAAGCCGAGGACAAGACCATCGGCGTGGTCGATTCCGGCCAGGGCGTGCTGTGGTATGACGGCAAGATCACCGGCTTCGAAAGCCATGCTGGATCGACGCCGATGCCGCTGCGTCGTGACGCGCTGGCAACCTTGTCGGAGATCGTGCTGGCGATGGAGAGCATTGCCAAGAAGCACAGCCCGAACGCGGTCGGCACGGTTGGCGAGGCCGTCATTGCAAAACCCTCGCGCAACGTCATTCCCGGCGAAATAGCCTTTACCGTGGATTGCCGCAGCGCCGATGGGGCGATCATGGACGCGCTCGACAGCGAGCTGCGCGCGGCGGCCGCCGAAATCGCAGCGCGGCGCAAGGTCGACGTCACGCTCGATCTGGTCTGGCGCAAGCCGCCGACCCATTTCGACGCCAAACTGGTCGATGCGGTGGAGAATGCCGCGGAAGCGCTCGGCTATTCGTACCGGCGCATTACCTCAGGCGCCGGCCACGATGCCTGCAATCTCAATACCATCATGCCGGCGGCGATGGTGTTCGTGCCCTGCAAGGATGGCGTCAGCCACAACGAGCTTGAGGACGCGACTCAGGCCGATTGCACGGCGGGCGCCAACGTTCTCATGCATACCGTGCTGGCGCTCGCGGGCGTCGCTTCCTAACACTCAAGGAGATTTCTGTGCGCGGAGCTTTTGTCGATGCCAACGGATCGCTGGCGGATATTTTCGAGCGGCAGAACAAGACAGGTGATCCGCCGGTGCGCATCAACCGCGATGCCGACATCACACCTAGCCAGATGCCCGCTTTGCTGGATGGCGCCGAGATCGTCGTTATCGACCACACCCCGTTGCCGACGGATGTCGCGCGGCGCTGCACCGGCCTGAGGCACGTCGTGTTTCTCGGCACCGGCGCCCGCAGCTACATGAATCCTGAGGAACTCGCCGGGCTCGGTATCGAAGTTCACCTGATAAAGGGCTATGGCGACACGGCGGTAGCCGAATGCGCGATCGCGCTGATGTGGGCCGCCGCGCGCGGCATTGCGCAAATGGACCGCGAGATGCGCGCCGGCAACTGGCTGCGCGAGGACGGCATGCAGCTGAGCGGCAAGACGCTCGGCCTGATCGGTTTTGGCGGCATCGCCGCGGAAGTCGCGCGCATTGCGCTCGGCAGCGGCATGCGCGTCATCGCCTGGAACCGGTCGCCCAAAAGTTTTGCCGGCGTCGAATTCACGGATCTCGATGCACTGCTGGCGCAGAGCCAAATCGTCTCGCTGCATCTGTTATTGAACGACGAAACCCGCGGTTTTCTCTCGGCAAAACGCATCGCGGCGATGCGGCCCGGCGTGATCCTGGTCAACACCGCGCGCGGAGCGATGGTGGACGAGGCCGCGATGATCGAGGCGTTGAAATCGGGCCACATAAGGCATGCCGGTCTCGACGTTTTTAATATCGAGCCGCTGCCTGCGAATCACCCGCTGACGAAACTGCCCAACGTGACACTGTCAGCGCATTCGGCGTTCCGCACGCCGGAAGCGAGCGAGAATCTGATGGCCGCGGCGTGGGAGCATTGCCGGAGGATTGTGAAGGGGAAGTAACACCGCTCTTTTCTTCCCTTCTCCCCTTGTGGGAGAAGGGAAGAACACGCCCTACTCCACCATCTCGGCTACCGCCTTGCCGCACGCGGTGGTGTCGGCATTGCCGCCGAGATCCCGGGTGCGCAGCGTGCGTTCGCCGAGCGTACGCTCGATCGCGGCGACGATCGAGGCCGCCGCCTGTTTCTCGCCGAGATGCTCGAGCATCATTGCACCCGACCAGATCATGCCGATCGGGTTGGCAATGCCCTGCCCCGCGATATCAGGCGCGGAGCCGTGCACCGGCTCGAACACCGATGGGAAATTCCCTTCCGGGTTGATATTGCCCGATGGCGCGATGCCGATGGTGCCGGTACAGGCAGGTCCCAGATCCGAGAGGATATCCCCGAACAGGTTCGAACCGACCACGACGTCGAACCAATCCGGATGCAGCACAAAATTCGCGGTGAGGATGTCGATGTGGTACTTGTCCCACTTAACCTTGGGATAGTTTTTCGCCATCGCCTCGACGCGTTCGTCCCAATACGGCATCGTAATCGAAATGCCATTGGATTTCGTCGCCGATGTCAGATGCTTCTTCGGCCGCGACTGCGCGAGGTCAAACGCGAATTTCAGAATGCGATCGACGCCGATCCGGGTCATCACCGTCTGCTGCGTGACGAATTCGCGCTCGGTATCCGGGAACATCCGCCCGCCGACGGACGAATATTCGCCCTCGGTATTTTCGCGCACCACCCAGAAATCGATATCGCCGGGCTTGCGGTTCGCCAGCGGCGACGGCACGCCGGGCATCAGCCGCACTGGGCGAAGATTGACGTACTGGTCGAATTCCCGGCGGAATTTGATCAGCGAACCCCACAACGAAATGTGATCGGGGATTTTCGCGGGCCAGCCGACCGCGCCGAAATAAATCGCGTCGTGCTTGCCGATCTTGGTCTTCCAGTCCTCCGGCATCATTTCGCCGTGCTTTTCGTAGTACTCCCAGGACGCGAAATCGAAATGATCGAAATGCACGCTGACGCCGTGCTTTTTCGCGGCCGTCTCCAGCACCCGCAAACCCTCCGGCACCACTTCCTTGCCGATGCCGTCACCGGGAATGACCGCGATCCGATATTGCTTTTTTTCGTTGCTCATCGAGAGATTCCTTGATGGTCTTGCGCTGCCGCCTATGCCGCTTGTTCCCGGAGATTGCAATGGACCAAAGTTCATCCGGGTGCAACGGTGCAGTGCAATGTTGACCGCCTCCGCGGCCGCGGCTTAACAATTGACACTCCCGCAAGGAGTTCGATCGAACGTCACCCCATCAAGAGAGAAAACCCATGGATCTGCATTTGCGCGGCAAGCGCGTCCTGATCACGGGCGCATCGAAGGGCATCGGCGCGGCCGCAGCCGAAGCTTTCGCCGAGGAAGGCTGCCATCTCCGGTTAGCGGCCCGCAGCGGCGATCAATTGAAGGCGCTCGCCGAGCGGCTGCGCTCGGCGCATCAAATCGACGCCACGGCTCACGTCGTTGACCTGCGCAAACCGGAGGATCTGGCGCGGCTCGCCAAGGAGGCCTCCGATGTCGACATCCTCGTCAACAATGCCGGCGATATTCCGGGCGGCTCGATCGACAAGATCGACGACGAGATCTGGCGTCACGCCTGGAATTTGAAGGTGTTCGGCTACATCAACCTGACGCGCGCGATCTATGCGCAGATGAAGGCGCGCGGGCATGGCGTGATCGTCAACGACATCGGCGCCGCCGGCGAAAAGTTCGACGCCAATTACATCTGCGGCAGCGCCGGCAACGCGGCGCTGATGGCCTTCACCCGCGCGCTCGGCGGCAAGAGCCTCGCCGACAACATCCGCGTGGTCGGCATCAATCCCGGCCCGGTCGGCACCGACCGCCACGTCACGCTCCTGAAGACACGTGCCAAACACCAGTTCGGCGATGAGAACCGCTATAAGGAATTCCAGAAAGGGCTGCCGCTCGGCCGCCCCGCGCACGCGCGGGAAATCGGCGACCTGATGGCCTTCCTTGCCTCCGACCGCTCCGGTTATACCTCGGGGGTGATCTTCACAGTCGATGGCGGGATCAGCGCGGGTTGGGGATAGTTTCAATGTCCCCGAGACGAGATTGTGGATTGCCCGTCGTCCCCAATAACTCGCCCCACATCGAGCGCCGTCATTTCCTGAGACAGGTAGCCGCGGCCGGCCTGGTGGCAGGTGCGCCGGCACTTCCGGCGATGGCGCAGACCGGGCAAGGTTACTCGACGGCTGGAAGGGATCAAGTTTCGCTGGGGGAGACACTTGCCCGCTACGCGGCCGAACTGAGGTACGAGGATCTTCCCGAAGACGTCATACGTATCGCCAGGCGTAGCATTCTCGATACAGTTGGCTGCGCATTCGGCGGCTACGCGGCGGGACCGAGCAAGATTGCCATCAAGCTCGCGAGCGACGTCAGTTCCAAGCAGGCCGCGACCGTCTTGTTCAGCGGCATCAGAACGAGCCCCGATCTGGCGGTTTTCGCCAACGGCGTCATGATCCGATACCTGGATTTCAACGACGCCTTCGTCAGTCTCACCCATGGCGCCGGGCATCCGAGCGATACGATTGCGGCCCTGCTGACCTCGGCCGAAC
>JAQGKJ010000141.1 GCA_028290165.1 Bradyrhizobium sp.
CGCGACCTCAGGGAGGGCATCGCCTATGTCTGGACCACGCCGCGGATGCGCGCGGCGATCTGGATCGCCTTCCTCGCCAACCTGACGGCCTATCCGCTGTCGAACGGATTGCTGCCCTATGTCGCGCGGGAGATCTACGGCACCAACCAGACCGGGCTTGGCTATCTGTCGGCGAGTTTCGCGGTGGGGTCGCTGGTGGGCTCGATCCTGCTGAGCCTGATCGGCGGCGTCCGGGTGGCGCGGCTGATGATCGCCGCGACGGTGATGTGGTATGCCGCGCTGCTGCTGTTCGTGCAAATGCAGAGCATGCCGAGCGCCATCGCCTGCCTGATGCTGGCGGGTTTCTCGCAAAGCCTCTGCATGATCTCGATCATGGTCATCCTGATGCGCACCGCCAGCGAGCACTTTCGGGGCCGGGTGATGGGCGTGCGGATGCTGGCGATCTACAGCCTGCCGCTTGGGCTGCTGGCGGCGGGCAGCCTGATCGAGGAGATCGGATTTGCCGCCACCGGCACGCTCTACGCCGCCGCCGGGCTTACGCTGTTGCTGGCGATTGTGCTGCATTGGCGCGCCGACCTGTGGCACGCCCATGCGCCCGCGAACGCGAAGTGAGATGAACATGAACCCCATCGCTCCATCGGAACTGGTCGTCGATTTCGTCGGCGGCGCCGTCGGCCATCGATTCCGGTCCGGCGGCGCGCGCGATCACGCGCTGCTCAAGGCCACCGGGGTCTCGAAGGCGCAGCATCCGACCGTGATCGACGCCACGGCCGGGCTGGGGCGGGATTCGTTCCTGCTGGCGACGCTGGGCGCGAAGGTCACGCTGCTGGAGCGTTCCGCCGAGGTCCACGATCTCCTGCAGCGGGGCCTCGAGGCGGCCCGCGCGACGGGCGATGAACTGGCCGAAATTGTTGCGCGGATGACGCTGGTCCATGGCGACGCCCGTGAGATCCTGCCCGGCCTACAGGCCGATGTCGTGATGGTCGATCCCATGCATCCGCCGCGCCGGAAGACGGCCCTGGTCAAGAAGGAGATGCGGCTGTTGCGGCAGCTGGTCGGGACCGATCCGGACGTGTTGGAGCTGATGCAGGCGGCGCTGGCGTCCAGCTGCAAGCGGGTGGTGCTGAAATGGCCGCTTCGCGCCGACCCGATTGCGGGATTGCGCAAGCCGTCCTACCAGATCATGGGCAAGACCGTGCGCTACGACGTCTTTGCGATGCCGTCCACCGAAATGGCGTAACGGGAAAATACAGGGAAACCCGATGCAGGCGCGACTCCTTGTGAAAGCTCTCCGCAGCGCGTTCGCCGGGCCGTTCGAGCTGGACGTCGGCGAGGGCGCGTGCGCCGCCATCACCGGCCCGTCGGGGTCCGGCAAAAGCCTGTTCCTTCGCATGATTGCCGACCTCGACCCCAACGAGGGTCAGGTTTGGCTGAATGGAAAAGAGCGCGCCTCGATGCCGGCGCCGCAATGGCGCAAACAGGCAACTTACGTATCCGCTGAATCCGGCTGGTGGGCTGACAGGGTGATCGAGCACTTCGCCATCGACAGCCGAAGCGAGGTCGCGGCTTTGGCCGCCCGCATCGGGCTTCGCGGCGATCTCCTGGACGCGCCGGTCGCGCAACTGTCTACCGGGGAGAAGCAACGCTTAGCGCTGGTCAGGGCCCTGCTGCCGTCGCCGCTCGTCCTGCTTCTGGATGAACCGACGGGTCCCCTGGATCAGGAGTCGGTGGTTCGGGTCGAGGCGCTGCTTGGGGAGCGAATGGCGGCGGGGACGTCCATCGTGCTGGTGACTCACGATCCAAACCAGGCCGAACGGCTGGGCAGTCGGCGCTATCGGATGGCAGCGGGACATCTGGAAACGCCATGACGCCGATCCTGCTGACGCCACTCGACATCTCCGTCGCAGCCTCCCTGATCATCCTCGATGCCGCGCTTTCGATCTGGCTCAGGCTTCGGCTGCATCGGCAAATCGCCATCGCCGCGGCGAGAATGGTCGTGCAGCTAGTCGCCATCGGCTATGTGCTGCGCTTCATCTTTTCGCTCAATAGCCCGGCGGCGACGCTGCTGCTCATTCTCGTCATGGTGCTGGTTGCCGCGCGCGAGGTGGCGGCCCGGCCCGAACGCCGCTTCAAGGATCAATCAAACTTCGTCATCGGGTTTGTCAGCGTCGGCTTTGCCACCTTCGTCACGGCGATCCTGGCATTGACGACGGCGATCCGTCCGCAGCCCTGGTTCGATCCGCATTATGCGATCCCGCTGGCCGGCATCATCCTTGGCAACGTCCTGAATTCCGCCAGCCTGTGCCTGGATAGTTTTCTCGGCTCTGTCCGGCGCGAGCGGCAAGCCATCGAAGCGCGGCTGTCGCTCGGCGAAAGCTATCGCGAAGCGATCTCGCCGCTGGTGCGCGAAGCCATCCGGCGGGGGCTGCTGCCGATCATCAACCAGATGTCGGCCGCGGGAATCGTGACCTTGCCGGGCATCATGACCGGACAGATCCTTGCGGGCCTCGATCCGCTGGAGGCTGTCAAATACCAGATCCTCCTGATGTTCCTGTTGTCCGGCGGCAGCGGACTATCGGCGTTGGCGACTTCCTATCTTGCGGCATGGCGTCTGACCGACGAGCGTCAGCGGCTTCGCCTGGACCGGCTGCGCTGATCAGGCGCGGTTACTTCTAATGTGCCGCAAGCTGCGAAAGGAGGGCGAAAATCGATGACAGAAGAGCCAGTACTGCAAAGTAACACGAAGGCTAAACGCCTCACTTGCCCGGAGATTTGAGCCGCCCGGTGGAATCCGCCAATCCTTTGAGGTAGCTCGCGGCTTCGGTGATGTCCGCGACAATTTCGGCTTCCGCTTTATCCGGGTTGCCGGCGTTGATGGCCTTGAGCGCAGCAGTGTGATGATCCGAGCCTTTCAGCGACAGGACATATTCAGGGATCACAAATGAGAGTGCCGGCCCGCAGCGGAGCCACATGTTCTCGATCATCTCGACAAGAATAGGGACGCGCGACATCGCATAAATTTCGAAGTGGAACTTGCGATGATGAGCGAGATAGCTCTCCAGCTTCCTGTCGGCAATCAACGAATGCATCGTTGCCAACTGCGTTTCCAGTCCCCGAAGTGTGGCCTGATCCCGGTGTGTAGCGGCTTCGCGCGCCGCACGTCCTTCCAGCGCACAACGCACGATGGTGAGATGTTTCAGTTCGCTTGCCGTGAGGCGAGGCACGATCGCTGAGTTTCGCGGGCCATGCTGAAGCACGCCTTGTGCAACCAGCCGGGTCACGGCATCCCGGACTGGCGTTATCGATGTGCCGAAATTATCCGCAAGCGAGCGCAACGTGAGAGTCGCGCCGGGCTCAAACCGGCCTGCGAGAAGTGCCTCACGCAATTGCGTATGCGCAAGATCCCAAAGTGGCTCGCGCTCGATCGGTTTAAGTGCGCTTCCCGGAATCAATGACATCTTCTGCTCGCTATCTCACCGCGCGCCGCCGAGCAACTCAGGCGAAGTCCCCGAAGCGTTGACCCAGCTTGATGTTTGTTATAACAAACATCAAGGAGAAAAGAAAAATGCAACGTATCCTGGTCCTCATCGCGGCAGGCGTATTGGCTTTAATACATACAGGTCAAGCACTTAGCCAGACAGCGTATCCGCAGCGAGAGGTGACTTTGGTCGTCCCCTGGAATGCGGGCGGCTCCAATGACGTGGCAGCCCGGGCGCTTGATCCGCTGCTTCGGGAGCAAGGCATTAAAACTGTGATCGAAAACGTCGTCGGAGCAACTGGTACGATCGGCATGCGCCGTGTGGCGGCGTCCGCTCCTGACGGTTATACGATCGGCATGGGTACCAGTTCGACGCTGGCCCTGATCGCACAAAACAAGACGCCCTTGAAGAACGAGCAGTTCACGCACATCGCGCGCGTCTCCACCGATCCCTTGATGCTGCTTGTGTCGTCCGCAAGCCCATACAAGACGCTCGAAGATTTTATTGCGCACATGGAAAAGACCCCCGACAAAGTGTCGATCGGGACACCCGGCAGTTACAACCTCAATCATATCTTCGCGTCGATGACGGCAAGAGCGGCTGGCGTGGGTTACGTCAACGTTCCCTATACGGGTGGGTCCAAGGTTGTCGCTGATTTGCTTGGCCAGCACGTCGAAGCGGGCGTTCTCAAGCCGTCGGAGACTATCGGGCAGGTTCAGGAAGGATTGCTCAGGCCGATCGGCATTTTTGCCGACAAACGTCTTGAGATGTTTCCGGAAATCCCGACGTTCAAGGAACGCGGCGTTGATGTGTTTCCATATGGGCCGGTCGTGCAAATGGCCTACATCGTTGCGCCGGCCAATCTGCCCGCCGATGTTCGCGCCAAGCTGATCAGCGCATTTACCGCCGCCATCCAGGATCCGCGTTTCAAGGAAT
Organism: Bradyrhizobium sp.; assembly: GCA_028290165.1. The sequence goes on from JAQGKJ010000141.1 coordinate 4,416, forward strand.
TCGCGAAAAAAAACGCTTTCCTTGTCGATGACCTGACGGGCGACAAACTGACGAAGGAAGTCGAAAACGTCGCATCGGCGCTGGGCACCGTCGCGGCACAAGTCTTCCCCAAGGAATAGCATAAGGATAGGTGACACCGCGTAACGACTTGAGGTCGCTGCGCAGCGATCCTCGCTTGCAAATTTATGAACTCTCGAAACAAAGGCGAATCGGCGTGAGCATCAAGAAAATAACCTGCCATGTGGTTGCTGCACCGGTGCAGCGGCCCTTCACCTCATCGCGGGGCTGGCTCTACAAGACGCGCGGTACATGCCTGGTCGAGATCGAAACCGACGACGGCGTCGTCGGCTGGGGTGAATGCTATGGCCCATCCGCTGTCGCAAAGGCATTCATTGAATCGCAGCTTGCGGCTCGGATCATCGGCCGCGATCCGTTCGACGTCGAGGTCATTTGGGAAGACCTCTACAACCGGATCAAGGATTATGGCCCGAAGGGCATGTCGATTGCCGCGATCAGCGGGATCGATATTGCGCTGTGGGACATCATTGGAAAGATTTGCGGTAAACCGGTTCACAAGCTGATCGGCGGTGCGTTCCGCACCGAGGTCGATGCCTATGCCACAGGGCTTTATTTCACCGACATGGATCGTCTGGTCGATGAAGCGGTGGAGGAGGCGGAAGGCTATGCGAAGGCTGGTTTCAAAGCCATCAAAATGAAAATCGGCCTTGGCTCGATCAAACGCGATTACGAGCGTGTGCGCGCGGTGCGGCAGGCGATCGGCCCCGACGTCAAATTGATGGTCGATGCCAATCACTGCTTCAGTGTTCCGACGGCGATCCGTCTCGGACGGCAGTTGGAAGAACTAGACATCGAATGGTTCGAGGAGCCGATTTCACCTGAAGACATCGATGGGTACGTGGAAGTCACGCGCGCCCTGGACATGGCGGTCGCCGGAGGTGAGAACGAGTTCACGCGTTGGGGCTTCCGCGACGCGATCGTGCGCAAGGCCATGGACATCGTTCAGCCCGACGTCTGCGCGGCTGGAGGTATTACCGAGTGCAAGAAAATCGCGGCGCTGGCCAATACGCATGGTGTCGAATGTGTGCCGCATGCTTGGGGATCTGCGGTCGGCCTTGCCGCCACGATCCACTTCCTGGCTGCCATCCCCAATCAACCGCCAAGCCTTTTCCCGATGCCGCCGATGCTTGAGTTCGAGCAGGAAGAGAATCCGTTCCGCGATCACCTGGCACTCGAACCGATCCGCCAAGTGAATGGCAGGGTCGCGGTTCCGGGCGGTCCTGGTCTAGGCATCGAGGTCGATCGCGCTGTCATTGACCGTCATCGCGTGTCCTGAACCGGAATGAACTGACATGAAGTTTGTGACGTTCCGTGAAGCAGGCATCGTCCGGGCGGGCGTGCTCGAGGGCGACGCCTCAGACGCGAACGACGCGGTGTTCGATCTTGGCCATGCAGCGATGCGTCCGGCATTGAGTGGCGCGGAGCCTGAGGTTCTCGCGCTGCTGGAGTTCGGATTGGCGGATGTCGTGCGGAATATTTCCGCGCATGGATTGGCACCGTCTGCCCGCTTGCCGATCGCGGATGTCGCGTTGATGGCGCCGATAATGCGTCCCAACCGCATTTTTGGCTTTGCTCATAACTACCACGACGCGCTGGCAGAGCGCGGCATGCCGCTGCCACCCGCGCCTGTGTTGTTCATGAAGGAAGGCGAGACCGTGGTTGGCCCGGGGGAGGCTATCGTTCTGCCGCAGGGGATTGGCGGTGTCACGTATGAAGCCGAACTGGCGGTGATTATCGGCCGCAGGGCCGCTGGGATCAGTAAAGATCGGGCGCTCGACCACGTGGCTGCTTACGGCGTTTTCAACGACGTCAGCGCAAGTGAGCTCATCCGCCGGGACGGACATTTCAATCGCGGCAAGAACATTTCAACCTTCGGTCCGTTCGGCCCTTACATCGCATCCAGCGATGAAGTGCCGGATCCTCAGGCATTGCGGGTTGGATTGAGTGTGGATGGAAAGACTCTGCAGAACGGGTCGACGCGCGACATGCTCTTCGATGTCGCGGCGCTGGTGTCATACCTTTCCCTTCGCGGCACGCTTGAACCGGGAGACGTGATCGCAACCGGCACGCCGGCCGGCGTCGCGCCAGTACAGAAGCCGCCGACCTGGCTTCAACCGGGCATGTCGGTCCGCACATGGGTCGAAGGCCTTGGCAGTCTGGTCAACCCCGTTATCGAAGGACCTGCTTTCAATGGCTGAGAAGCCGCTCGTCTTGCTGACCAATGCAATCCATCCCGATGGTGAGGCGATCCTATCCCCTCATGCGAGATTGCTGGTGGCTCCGGACACGAAGCCAGAGACGCTTCGCAAGTGGGCTGCGGATGTCGAGGGCATCGTTGTACGCGCCAAACTACCGGACGACATCGCCGATCATGCACCGAGGCTCAAGGGGATAGTGCGGCACGGCGTCGGGCTTGATTTCATTCCCGTGACGGCTGCAGCCGCGCGCGGCATCGCTGTGGCGAACCTACCCGGCAGCAACACCAATGCCGTTGCGGAATACTGCATGTCGGCATTGATGCATTTTAACAGGCCGCTGCATCGCATGGACGCGCTGATACGCCGCGAAGGCTGGGCATCAGCCCGCGCGACCGCGGAAAGCCTTGTGGAACTCTCAGGCAAAACCTTGGGCATTCTGGGCGTCGGTGCGATCGGGCGCCGTGTGGCGAAGATCGCACGAGACGGGTTTGGAATGAACGTGCTGGGCACGTCCCGGACCAAGGGCTCGCTGCCATCCGGCATCGAAGAAGTGCCGCTTGAGGGCCTGTTCTCGCGGAGCGATGCGTTTGTGATCTCCTGTGCGCTCACCGAAGATACGCGCGGGCTTGTGGATGCGTCGCTCATTGCGCGGATGAAGTCAGATGCGGTGCTGGTGAACGTCTCGCGTGGCGCGGTCATCAAGACTGACGCCCTTGTTGAAGCCCTCAAGGCGCGACGTATCGCCGGCGCAGTCCTCGATGTGTTCGAGGAGCAGCCGCTTGCCAGCGATAGCGTATTGTTCGGTTGTCCGAATCTGTTGTTAACGCCGCATGTCGCGGCGATTACTGCCAGCAGCAGCCGGGCGATGTCGGTCGGGGCTGCAAAGGAAATGGTTCGTATTCTTCGCGGCGAACGACCGACTAATCCCGTAAATCCCGATCACGGGGCAGCGCCACCTGCAAAGCCCAAATCAGCCGACACCGAAAAATTCGGTTGACGAACTCCCTCGAATTTGAAAAATCTAGTCAACTAGTTCACGAGTTCAGGCAGATGTCACCAGCAGGTCGGCGCGTTGATCCTTACGAAGCCATCAAGGAAGGCATTCGTTCGCATGCCTATCCGCCTGGCCAAAAGCTTTCGGAGGCACGGCTCGCCGAGCAATTCGGCATCGGTCGGTCACCGGTTCGCACATCGCTCCGACGACTAGAGGCGGAGGGCTGGATTGAGATTTCGCCTCAGAGCGGCAGCTTCGTCGCCGAACCAAGCGAGTCCGACGTGCTTGAACTGGCAGAGCTTCGGCGTTTGCTTGAGGCTCACGCTGCACGCGAAGCAGCGACCAAGCTGTCCGACGAACAACTGAAAATGCTGCGCGCGAAATGCGATGCCCTCAAGGCAATCGATCTCGAGCATGACACAGACGCTCTTCATGCCTTCGATGACGTGTTTCATTCGACGATTCACAAGGCGGCAGGCAATCAGCGTATCGCGCGCATGCTGCGGACGCTGAAGGATCAGATTCACTGGGTGCGCACGTTCAACACGACAGAGCGACCGCGCCGCACGTCCGGATCGTTCGCGGAGATGGAGCGGGTGCTTGAGGCGCTTGAGCGTCGCAACGGCGAAGCAGCCGCCGCGTTGATGGCGGAGCACATCCAGCAGATAGCCAATACCTTCGTGGATATCTCGCACGGCAACGCGCGTCAGCAGAAAGATCGATAAAGCGCCGGAATTGCGAGACCAAGAAGCGGCAACAAAGCCGATGGGTTCGGGAGGATTGAGAAGTGGAATATGACTACATCATCGTGGGGGCAGGGTCTGCCGGTTGCGTCCTCGCTGCTCGCCTGACTGAGAATCCATCAGTCAAGGTGCTGCTGCTCGAGGCTGGTCCGAAGGACAGCAGCCTTTGGATGAAGATTCCCGCAGGCTTCGTCAAGCTTCTCGATAACGACCGATATAACTGGAAGTTTGTGACCGAGCCGGAAGCGCATCTGAAGAATCGCGAAATTCCGATTCCGCGCGGCAAGGCGCTGGGTGGTTCAAGTTCGATCAACGGCCTGCTTTACGTCCGCGGGCAACCGCTCGACTACGATACGTGGGCGCAGCTCGGTAATCGCGGCTGGTCTTACGAAGACGTGCTGCCGTTTTTCAAAAAGTCTGAAAACTTCCAGGGCTCGGGAAGTTCCGCGCGCGGCGTCGGCGGACCGATAGACGTTGTCGAATTGCGCGAACGTGCAAAAATTCTCGATGCGTTTATCGCCTCCGCTCAGGCTGCGGGTTATCCGCGCAATCCGGATTACAACAGCGGTAATCAGGAAGGTTTTGGCTACTATCAGGTCACGCAAAAGAACGGTCGCCGCAGTTCGGCCGCGACATCTTATCTCGCGCCGGCCATGTCTCGCCCCAATCTTCGCGTCGAGGTCGGTGCGCTGGTTTCCACCCTGATACTTGAAGGCAAGCGCTGCGTCGGCGTGAAATATACGCAGTACGGTAAGGCACACGAGGTTCGGTGCGGGCGAGAGGTCGTTCTGGCGGCGGGCTCGGTGCAGTCGCCGCAGATTCTCGAACTGTCGGGCATCGGTCGCCCGGATGTGCTTGGCGCCGTCGGCATCGAGGTGAAACACGCGCTGAACGGTGTCGGCGAGAACTATCGGGATCACTATGCGCCCCGGATCAAATGGCGCGTCAACGCACCCATCACGGTGAACGAGAAGGCGCGCGGCGTTCGTCTCGGCTGGGAAATTGCGAAATACTTTACCGTGCGTCGCGGTATTCTGACGTTCTCGAGCGGGGTGGTCTACGGCTTCGTCAAGACCCGTCCGGAGCTTGCAACGCCCGACATCCAGTATCACCTCGCACACGCAAGCTATAAGAGTTACGTCAAGCGGGAATTCGATCGTTTGCCGGGGATGACGATCGCGGCCTATCAGGCTCGTCCGGACTCACAGGGCGCGATACACATCAAGTCGGCTGACCCCACCAAGCCGCCGGCAATCCGGACCAATTTCCTATCGGCGGAAACGGACCAGCGTTGTCTGATTGCCGGCATGAAGATCGTGCGCAAGATCGCCGCGGAGCAGCCGGTTGCATCCTATCTGCAGGAAGAGTTCTCGCCCGGCCGTGACGTGCAGACCGACGACGAGTGGCTCGATTTCGTGCGGCGCGACGGAGAAACCACGTTCCATCCCGTGGGCACATGCAAAATGGGATCCGATCCTTTGGCGGTGGTCGATTCCACGCTCAGAGTTCACGGCATGACCGGACTTCGCGTGGTTGATGCCTCGATCATGCCGACGCTGGTCTCCGGCAACACCAACGCGGCCTCGATCATGATCGGCGAGAAGGGTGCGGACCTCATCAAATCCGCCTCCAAGACGGCCGGCTCTCCATCGATCCGCCTCGCTTCCTGATTCCACTTTCATAATCGAGACAACGCCATGACCCTTCACGCGCAGCTCAAAGAAACTCGAACCGACATTTACATCGACGGCTCGTGGCGTTCGGCCAAAGACGGCCGCACCCTGCCGACATTCGATCCGGCAACGGGACAGGAGCTCGTGAAGGTGGCGGTCGCATCGGCAACAGATGTCGCAGAAGCGGTTGACGCCGCCAAGCGCGCCTTAAAGGGCGCGTGGCGCCGCATGTTGCCGGCGGAGCGCGGGCGAATTTTGATGAAGGCCGCGGCTATCATCCGTCGCGACAGCGCGCGGCTTGCGACCGTTGAATCGCTCGATAGCGGCAAGCCGCTGCGCGAGTCGAAGGGCGACGTTGAAACCACGGCGCGGTACTTCGAGTACTATGCAGGCGCCGTTGACAAGATACAGGGGGATTCGCTTCCCCTTGGTATCGACAATGTCGGCATCACAGTGGTCGAGCCTCTTGGTGTAACGGCCCACATCATTCCGTGGAATTATCCACTGGCGACGACCGCGCGAGGCGTAGCCCCCGCGCTTGCGGCCGGCTGCACCGCGGTCGTCAAGCCCGCTGAAGAAACGCCCCTGACGGCCCTGATGCTTGCAGACGTTCTCGAAGAGGCGGGTCTGCCCCCAGGTGTTTACAATGTCGTGCCGGGGCTTGGCGAAGAGACCGGCGCGGCACTTGTTGCACATCCAGACGTGGCTCACGTCACGTTCACGGGCTCCGTCGAGACAGGCCGCATCGTCATGAAAAGCGCGGCCGATCATATTGCTTCGGTCACGCTCGAACTCGGGGGAAAATCTCCGCTGGTTGTGCTCAACGACGCCGACCTCGACGCAGCAGCGGAAGGCGCGCTGAAAGCGATCTACACGAACGCCGGCCAGGTCTGTGCGGCAGGTTCGCGTCTTGTGATCGAAGAGGGAATTGCTGAGGCGATGTTGCCGCGGCTGCGGCAGGCAGTGGCCGGGATCAAGCTTGGTCGGGGTCTTGATGATGCGCCGATGGGACCGGTGGCGTCCGATGTGCAGCTCTCGCGCATTTCAACGATGGTGGACAGAGCGCGCGAGCGTGGAGTCGAGGTGCTGGTCGGAGGCAACGCGATCAAGCCCGATGGTCTCGAGGGCGGCTGGTACTACGCTCCGACGATCCTGAAATGCTCCGACGCCAATGATGCCATCGTCAAAGATGAAGTCTTCGGGCCGGTCCTGACCGTGCAAATTGCACGCGATGCGGATCATGCGCTCGAACTCGCCAACGGAACGGATTTCGGCTTGGTCGCCGCGATTTATACGGCGGATATCACCAAGGCGATGCGGTTCATGCGCGACATGGAGGCCGGACAGGTTTTCATCAATCACTTCTTCAGCGGCATCGAGGTGCCATTCGGCGGCGTCAAACATAGCGGCTTCGGTCGCGAGCGCGGAATGGAGGCATTGCGCGCCTACAGCCGTATCAAGGGCGTCACCGTCCGCATTTAGCACGAGCGGCGCACGCGTCGCCTATAGTTGGAAAAGCAAATGGCAAGTGTCGAACTCTCCCGCGTCAGCAAGCGATACGGCAACGTAGTCGCTGTTCATGGCGTTGATCTCAAAATCCAGGACGGCGAGTTCATCATCTTCTTGGGGCCGTCGGGCTGCGGTAAATCCACGACGCTGCGGATGGTCGCCGGACTCGAAGAGATAAGCGGCGGAACGGTGCATATCGGCGGACGCGACGTCACTAATCTGGAGCCAAAGGACCGGAATATCGCGATGGTTTTCCAGAACTACGCGCTCTATCCGCACAAGACGATCTACGAGAACATGGCATTTGGACTGCGCATGCGGCGAACCGACGAGGCGGAGATTGGCCGTCGCGTTCAGGAAGCCGCACGCATGCTCGATCTCGGTCATCTTCTCGAACGAAAACCCGGACAACTTTCCGGCGGCCAAATGCAGCGTGTCGCACTGGGCCGGGCTCTGGTGCGTGAGCCGGATGTGTTCCTGCTGGATGAGCCGTTGTCCAATCTCGATGCGAAGCTTCGCGTGCGGATGCGCGAAGAGATCGCGCTGCTGCATCGCAAGGTTGGTACGAGCATGATCTATGTGACGCACGATCAGGTCGAGGCCATGACGCTCGCAAATCGAATCGTGATCATGAAAGACGGTCATGTGCAGCAGGTCGGTGCACCGCTGGAGATCTACGATCGTCCGGCAAACCCGTTTGTTGCGGGTTTCATCGGATCGCCCGAAATGAACTTGTTCGATGGAATATCGCATGGAAAAGCCGTCCGAGCCGGCAGCCTGACACTCAACATCGACGGCGCATTGAGCCTACCCGAAGGAAGCGAGCTTATCGTCGGTATTCGTCCCGAGCACATTCAGGTCTCGGATCGGCCCGATGCTCCCGGTTTCAATGTGGAGTTCGTCGAACAACTGGGAGCGCAGACCTTGTGCGTCGGAAACGTCAACGGCGTGCGCATGCGCCTGCTCACCGACCGGGAAGATCGTCTGAAGCCGGGTTCGGTGGTTCCGGTGCAGGCGCCGCCAAACCGGCTGCATCTATTTCAGAAGTTGACTGGCGCGCGGTTATCTGAAGGACAGCAACAATCTTCGCTGCAACAAAGAAGCGTGGCATAAATAACATCAATCGGGAGGAATATAATGAAGGAAAATATGGTCAAAGCAAAAATCTCTCGCCGGACATTCGTCGCCGGCGCGGTTGCGGCGACAAGCGCTCTTTCGGCGCCCGCGGTTCGTGCCCAAAGCACGAAAACGATCCGCTTCCTTAATAATGAGACGTCGATCGATACGATTCGCGCATTGCGTGTCGCCGCTGCGGAATACGAACGTCAGTTCGGAACCAAGGTCGTTGTCGATTCCGCAACGGTTGAAGACACGTTCACCAAGCTGACGACCTCGATTCGCGGCGGCCAGCCTTACGACGTTGCGACGCTTGCGTTCGTCGGCCACGTGCTCATCCTGGCTCAGGAAGGCCACTTGCTGGCTCTGAATGAACTGACCGACAAATACAAATGGGGTCCAAAGATCCTCTTTCCGATTGATGGAAAAGTCTACTGGTATCCCTACGACTACAATCTTGCCTGGATCTACTATCGCAAGGACCTATACGAGCAGAAGAAGCTTTCTTTGCCGAAGGACTGGAAAACCATGCTCGCGAATTCGAACGCGTTCATGGGTGACGGCATGTCGGGCTCGATCTTCCCGATCGGCAGCAATCCAGCGACCAACTGGTTGTCGATGGGCTTCATGTGGGCAGAAGGCGGCACATTGCTCGATGACAAGTGGCAGGTAACGCTTGACTCCGCCGAGAACAAACCTCGCGTGATCCGTTATCTCGATTTCTTCGCCGAATTGTACAAGACGATGCCAAGTGGCATCAGTCAGGCAAGTTTCGGTGAAGTCATCAGCAACTTCGTCTCCGGCAAGGTTGCGCATGCGCCGTACACCGGTCGGGTGATCGAGACGTTGGAAAAGAACGCGCCTGCGCTGAGCACGAAGTACGGCATCATGCCGTACATGGATAGCGCAGGGAAAGCGGTCGCCGTGAACCACGGATATGACGGTTGGGTGGTGATGAAATCCGGCCAATCCGAGGAAGCGTTGAAGTTCATGAAGTGGTTCACCGAGACCCAGTACATCAACTATCTGCACACGGCGCCGCTCCACTTCCAGCCTCCACGTCTCGATGTGTATGACGACCCACGCTGGCTGGCGCACCCGCTCATCGAGAAACATCATGAAGCGGTCGAAACGATCCGGGGCTTCATTACAGACCCGAAAATGATTCTGCGTTCGATCGACACCGAAGGTCCGAAGTCGGACTTGCGTCCGGGCAAGATATTCGAATCGTTCATCATGCCTGAAATGCTTCAGAATCGTGTTCTAAAGAACATGTCCTCGGCCGAGTGTTTGCAGATTGCCGCAAACAAGATCCGTTCGGTGATGGCGTAAATCTCGTGTTGGCGGCGAGCGGAGATGACCTATTGTCGTCGCTTGCCGCTACCAGCCTTCGTTTTCAGATAATGGACGCCGGAGTGATTTCGCCGTGAATACCAACGCGACGATCTATACGTTCCTGACGATCGGAATCATCGTTACCCTCGCTTTGGTGGTGGCGCCGGCGGTCTATGCCGTAAGCCTCAGTTTCTACCATATGGAGTCGTTTGTCGGCACGGCGCGCTGGGCTGGCTTGGCCAACTATGAGCGCGTCCTCGCGGCTCCGGAGTTTTGGAGCGCGCTGTGGAACGGCGTGATATATTCGATCGGCACGATTGTGCTGCAGGTCGTTCTTGGCATCGGTCTGGCGCTGATCCTGAATCAGTATTTCCCCGGTCGAGCATTGGTTCGGGGATTGTCGATCCTTCCTTACCTTTTGCCGACGGTTGTTGTCGTCCTCACGTTTAAGTGGATGGTCGACGGTTCCATCGGGATCATAACCGCTGCGATTGCTGCGCTCGGGCTCCCGCCGGTCTCGTGGTTCGAAAGTTCCTTTGCCGCTATGGCATCGGTCATCATGGTCAGTGTTTGGATGTGGACGCCGTTCGTTACGACGTGTTTCCTTGCCGGCCTGCAAACCATCCCCGGTTCACTTTATGAGGCGGCGAAGGTCGACGGCACCAGCGCCATGCAGCGGTTCTTTCATATTACCCTGCCGATGCTGAAGCCGGTCTTGACCGTGATCGTGCTGCTTCGCGTGATCTGGATGTTCAACAAGTTTGATGTGATCTGGCTGTTGACGCGGGGAGGGCCTGTCGGCTCGACCGAGCATCTGGCGGTGTTGTCCTATCGGTACGCCTTCTCGCTGTTTGATATCGGCGGCGGCGCCGCGATCGCGACCATCGCGTTCGCAATCCTGTCGGTATTCGTCTTTCTCTACTTTCGTGTGTTCCCGCTGGAATCGGATTAAAGATGCGCCTATCTCGCACCGCCCGATACGTTCTCTCATTCGCCGGACTGCTGATCGCGATCTATTCGGCCTTTCCGATTTACTGGATGATCATCTCCAGTGTACGGGAGCCTCAGAGCTTACTGACCGACATCTCGCTGGTGCCGTGGCCGATTACCTTCGAGTATTATCGGAATCTGTTCGAACTGACAGATTATCCCACGCAATTCGTCAACAGTGTCATCGCTGCAGCCATCACAGTGGCGCTGACAATGCTATTTTCGGTTATGATCGCCTACGCGGTGACGAGGTTGCGTATCCGCGGCAAGAACCTGATCGTCGGCTCGATGCTGTACGCGTACATGTTCCCGCCGCTGCTGATCGCTATTCCGTTGTACACGGTGTTCGCAAAGTTAGGTCTCAACGACACGCTCTTCAGCCTTGTCGTCGCGCACATGACATTGACCTTGCCTCTCGGCGTCTGGTTTCTGTGGGGCTTCTTCAAGAACATGCCCTTTCAGTTGGAAGAGGCTGCAATGGTTGACGGTTGCAGCCGGCTAGGCGCGTTTCTCCGCGTCGTACTGCCGCTCTCTGTGCCGGGTCTAATTACGGTCGCGGTGTTCTCCTTTTTGCTGTCATGGACGGATTACACGTTCGCGTTGATCATGATCGCCAGCGATAGCAAGAAGACCGTCCCGATCGGGCTGGCATCGATGATCGGTTCGTTCGATCTGCGCTGGGGTGAGATCATGGCCGGTTCGACGCTAATCGCGCTGCCCTTGCTCGCAGCTTATACGTTCATGAGCAAATACTTCATCCAGGGAATGGGTGCGGGAGCCGTAAAAGGCTGATCGCCCCGCCCATTGACCCATCATCGTCTCAAGTAGGCTTGTCGAAGACACAGAGAGATTCCATGCGCATTGCCAGTATCCGTTCTGTTCCAATTTCCTTTCCGGTGCCCACTGAAAAATCAGTTCGCTTGGGAATCGGACGCTCCGTTAAGCGGGACGCGGTGCTGGTGCGAGTCGAGACTGACGAGGGGCTAGTGGGATGGGGCGAGGCTCATCACGGACGTTGCCCAGGCGCGGTAAGCAAGTTTGTCGAAACGACGCTTTCAGAACTCGCAACGGGCATGGATGCATTCGACGTGACCGGAGTATGGGCGCGTGTTTATCGGATGCAACTTGCCAGTCACGGATTGGGCGCCGCAGCCGCGATGGGCTTGAGCGGTCTCGATCTTGCCCTGTGGGATTTGCGTGCAAAGGCTGCGGGATGGCCACTGTATCGGCTGCTCGGTGGAAGTTCCAAGCCGATCAAGGCTTATGCAGGCGGAATCGCGCTTGGATGGCAGGAACCGGCACGTTTGGTGGATGAAGCAAAGCGGCTCGTAGCAGATGGATACCGTGCGTTGAAACTGCGTCTTGGTGATACGCCGGAGCGCGATCTTGCTCGGGTCCGCGCCGTCAGAGCAGCTCTAGGTGATGGAATTGATATTCTGACAGACGCCAATACGAATTACACGGTGTCCGATGTTCGCAAGGTCATGCCGGGTCTCGAGGAGTGTGGCGTGGGTTGGCTAGAAGAGCCGTTTCCGCCGCACGAACGGCAATCCTATAAATCGGCTGCAAAGTTGGGACGCGTCGCTCTGGCAGCCGGCGAGAACCACTTTACACGCTACGAGTTTCAGACACTCGCAGATGATGGTGACGTGACAATCTGGCAGCCTGATTTATCGAAATGCGGCGGACTAACGGAGGCGATGCGAATTGCCGCAATGGCGAGCGCGCGCGGCATTTCGATCAACCCGCATACTTCGGCGACCGCGGTCAATATGGCGGTAACCGCGCATTTTCTTTGCTCGGTTGATAATCCGGGATACTTCGAAGCGGATGTGACGAGCTATAATCCATTCAGGGATGAATTGAACAGGGTGGCGCCTTACGTGCTCGATGATCACGGTTGCGTAAAACCGCTGGAAAATCCAGGAATCGGAATTGTACCTGAAGAGGGATTCCTTGCTGAGTATCCGCTGATCGATGGACCTTGTTATGTTTAGTTCAACCCTAAGCGCCGGCAAATCCTGGCGCTGCTAGAAATAGCAGTGTCAAAGAATGCATCCTGGCGCGAGGGGTGCATGACGTACCAAATTTCATCTGGTTGGCGGATAGGAGTTAGCGGACGAATGCGTTGGCTCCGTAGCTTTGCAATGTCCGGCGTAGCGCAACACTTCTTGGACTGTCTGCACATCCCGCGCCTGAATCTAGTCTTTCGTCACCACGGAGATAGATTGGATCGTCTCGAGGATCGGCGTGCGCATTGTGGACTTGATGGATATCGTGGGTCAGCGCGTCCTTTTGCAGTTCCAGCCTCAGGCGTTGTGACGGGGCAATCTGTACGTAGTTGGCGGCATCACCTCAAGCCGGCAAACGATGACGTACTTGTTTTCGCTTAATGATAAGGTTATGGAATGTCTGCTTTGGACGGTAGAGCGGACTTCGCCTGGGCGATGAAGATCGCCAGGCGCCGCGGGATGAAAAAGACGATCGTGGCGCTGGCGCGCCGGTTGGCCGTGATCATGCACCGCATCTGGGTTGACGGCACCAAGTTCCGCTGGACCAGGGAAATCGCGGCGGCATAAGAGCCGTTCAGGATCAGATGCGATAGGAGGAAACTCGAGCTCCACCGAGCGGTGGGACGATGTCCCTCGCGGGACGATGGATGAGGTGAGTTCGTATGTCCGCTTGGACCTACTGTCTCTAAGACGGCAAGACCGCCCCAAAGATTGTTCCGCCTCGTCTTCGAATCCCATGATGGAAGGGCTTGGTGCCGATTCTGAAGAGAAGCACGAGCCCGCGAGCGAGATCGACACTGTGGTGGTGGATAGTCTGAAAGCGCTTGACCCCAAACGGCCAATTAGAGAAGCAGACATTGCGTCAGCTGATATCTTTGGTGGAGCGAGGGACCAAATGGCTCCTATTGCGCGTCAGAGGCTTGTCTTCCCGATTCTTCCGCACCGTTAGCCTTACCCACCATCTCCTTGGGAATGCTCGCAACAATAAGCGGTGGCGTTCCCATTTGGGCCTTTACAAATACCTCCCGCTCCAGTAGCGATGTTGTTAACAAATTACTAACGGGCCAGTAGCAAATATTGTTAACAAATTAACGGGAGCGACCGGCAAAAAGGTCGGCGCAGGGTAGGGTTGCGGTTTTTCTTTCATGGAATGGCGTACGCGTTGGCGGGTCATTGACCAACTGACCGCCGTCAGAGAGATCGCGATTTGTCGGCACGTATCGAAGCGAGCACCCCGGGCGCTCCTGAAAAGCGATTGCGCGCCACATTCATTTTTCGAGGCGCTCTCGTTACGGATCTCCGCCCTCGGTATGAGCGTCGTGATGACGCTGTATCCCGTCTTGTCGTTCGCGCAAGGCGGCACGGTCATCACGCCCGACGGCCGTACTGCGACCTCTGTCACGACGAATGGAAATGTGAGCACCGTTACGACCGGCACCGTGTCCGGTCCAAACGCATTCAACTCATTTTCGCAATTCCGGATCGGCGGCGGCGCGACCGGCAATCTCATTCTGCCGAACGGCACCAGCAATCTCATCAACCTGATGAACAGCAACGATCCCGCTGTCATCAATGGCGTCCTAAACTCATATAAAAACGGTGCGATCGGCGGCAACGTCTATTTCGCGTCGCCCGGCGGCTTCGTCGTCGGATCGCGGGGCGTGGTCAATGTCGGTTCGCTGAATGTCACAACGCCGACGCGCGAATTCGTCGATGGCGTCATCAGCCGGTCCGGAAAAATCAATCAGGGCGCGGTCGGTGATCTGCTCGCCGGTACCGTGCCGTTGTCTCAGGATGGAAACATCCGCATTCGCGGACGGGTTAATGCGGTCGACGCGGTCAGGCTTACCGGACAAAACGTCTTCGTTGGCGATCGCGGCGTCGCAAATCGCCAGCATGCGGCACATTTCGCATCGACTGTGAATAGCGGCGGCCTACGCAGTGCCAGCGGCATTGTTGTCCGCAACGGACATATTCAGATCGTCGCGGGCACTGACGCCCGTATCTATGGGCGCCTGGCGGCTCGCGGCGGCGGCTCGGTCAAGATTGCCGCGGGTCACAACGTCTCCGTGGGTTCGAATGCCAGGATCACCGCTGACAGCAAGAATGGAATTGGCGGCACGATTACGGTCGACGCCGCTCGTGACGCCCGAATCAATGGGCGCTTGGCGGCGCGCGGCGGCGGCTCGGTGAAGATTGCCGCGGGCCGCAACGTCTCCGTCGGCCCGAATGCCACGATCACCGCTGACAACAAGAATGGAAATGGCGGTACGATCGCGGTCAACGCCGGGCAGGACATCAAGATCGCCGGTTTCGGCAAACTCTCGGCCAAGAGCGCGACGGGCAATGGCGGCTCGGTCCGCCTGATGGCGGGCAAGTCGCTGACGGTCGAGTCAGGTGCGGTGTTCGATGCGAGCTCTGTGCGTGGTAACGCCGGCCTTGTCGAGCTTAGCTCGTATGACAAGTTTAATCTTGCGTCAGGCATCAAGGTCAATGTCGGGGCACCGAACGGCCAGGCCGGCGTCCTGTTGATCGACCCGCCGACCCTGGTTGTCGGCGCGGCCGGCGAGTCCGGTGTGAACTTAACCAATGCCCAGGTCGCTAACCTAGTCAGCGCGCTCGGCGCCGGCGGGACGCTCAGCTTGTGCGCCGGCGGGGGGTCAACATGCGACGGCACCGGCACTTTCACGCTCAACCAGAGCGGCGTGATTGACAGCCGGCTTAATTCCGGCAGCGCCGCCAGCGCCAACGTCGAGATCAAGGCGAGCAGCATCACGATTAATGGCGTGATCGATACGCGCGCCTATACCGGCGCTCTTGTCGATGGTTTGCTATCGGCATCGAACAAGCTGTCAAACGCCAATTCAGGTTCGGTCACGCTCAACGCGTCGCCAAATAACTTCGCCAATACCAGTATTACCATCGGCAGCACCGGCAAGATCTTCGCGGACGTCAACAACGCCACCGGAACGTCTGCCACCTTCTACACCGGCGGCGCGGTCATCATGACCGCCGGCGCGAAACATTATGAGGAGGTGCTTCCATCGAACGCTGTCACGTCCATTTCCATCGCCGGCCAGATCACCGGTAGTACGGTATCCGCGACGGCGAACTCGGACGCCAGCACGGTGTTCACGAATTCCGGGCTTGGCATGGCGCAGTTCGGCACGGGCTTGCTGTTCCACGCGCTGACCGGCCTCAACGGCGGCTACGTGAAATCGGAGGCGCAGGCCAAGGTCACGGTAGAGGGCACGGCAAACATCACGGCGTCGGGCGCCGTCACGCTGGCGTCGGTTGGCTCGGAAGTGGCGCAAGACCCGGTGATCACCTTCTCATTGGGCGCCCTGCAGAACGCGGTCGCCGCGGGAGTGGTTGTTGGTGTCGTCAATGCCGACGTCGCAACCCGCGTCAAATCCGGCGCGCAAATTTCCAGCGGCGATCTCAACGTATTGTCCGCCAACAATGCCGACCTTGCGGTAGCCTCGCTGGTGTTCACGGCCACCACTGCCGCGGACGGTTCGGTGGCCTATTCGACCGGGACAGTGAACACCAGCGCGACGATCGATCCGGGCGTTGTCATCTCCAAGGTCGCTAATGTCACCGTTGCTGCGCAGAACAAGAGCAGTTTCTCTACGTCGGCGACAGCCCTTGCCGGCGGCACTGGCAGCGCGGCGGTCGCCATCGCGGTCAGCGACGTGCACAACAACGCCGTGGCCAATCTGGGCGCGAGCATCCCGTCCACCGCGTCGGCGAACGCGATCACCGTCTATTCGGGCTCGAACACGACAAAAAATGCAGTCTCGGCGTCGAGCACGGTCGGCAGCCCGTACCTCGTTCGCAACGTCTTGCAGGGAGTGAGTGGCGCCAGCACCACCGTCTCAGGCTTGTTTCAGCCCGGCGGCTTTTTTGAAGGCACCCGCCTTTACAACTCGACTGAGGCGCAGGGCACAACCGCGAGCTTGCGCGTAGGACTCACGCTGGCGCTCAACCAGGCTTCGCTGACGTCAACGGCCTCGATCGCGGCGCTGGCCCCGAACGCGCAGGGCGTTATGGTCGCCTCCGGCCCCGCGCCGGTCATCACCGCGTCCGGCGGCGTCGGCGTCGTCAGCTTGCTCAGGGATGCGGGCATCCGTGGCAATGCCGGGGCCTCCATCGAGTCCAATCCGCAAGGGACGGCGGCAGACCCAACGACGCAGAAGGGCATCTCGATGGCGGTCAACGTCACCGAGATCACGCAGTCCTCGAATGCATTTATCGGGTCGGGCGTCTCGATCACCGCCAGCAAGATCGGCGTCAAGGCGGATTCGACATCGCCGATCACGATCACGTGGCAGGACTGGGACAGCTTTTCCGCCGTCACCTCCCACTTGAATGGCAATCTTGGCGTCGTCAATGACATCCTGACGACATACGCGAATGCGACCGCGGAGAGCGAGAGCTTCGGATTCGCCGGCGCGGTCAATTACTACAACCTGACGACCAACACGACCGCCTGGGTCGGCAGCGGCGCGATCCTGTCGCAAATCGGCACACCCTGTCTGACCTCTGCGACGACGTGCTGGTCTTCGACGCCGGCGGTGACCTTGCCATCTCCGGCGTCGAATAATCTGGATTGGTTCGGCACGCCAACCACGATCAGCTGGGCGCACGACGTCGAAGTGCAGGCGGCGACGACGACCTCATCGATCAACGTCGGCGGCAACTTCTCCTGGCTCACTGTCTTCGGCACCAAATCGTCATCGAGCACTGGAACGGCCATCGGCGGCTCAGCCAACGTCAATATCTTCAACTCCAGCACGGTCGCGGGCATCGGCGCGGGCGCGCGCGTTACCGCCACCGGCGCGCTCGAAGTGAGTGCGGCCACCAAAGACTTGATCTACGCGGTCGCGCCGACCTCGGGCAAAGGGTCCGGCCTTGGCCTGAACGGCATCGCGTCCGTGCTGCAGCTCGACAACACGACTTCGGCGTCGATCAGCAACTCGGCAGTGGTCTCGGCGTCTTCCGTCACTGTCGCCGGCCAGCAGGAAATTTCCTCATTCGATGTGGCTGGCGGCGTGGGCGCGAGCAAGGCAACCGGCGTTGGTCTTGTGGTCGCGCTGGCCTCGATGTCGGCCCACACCTTTGCCTACATCGGCGATAACTCGTCGGCGCTGACGGCAACCGGCGCAACTGCTGACGATTCCAATCTCGCCGTCACCTCGGCAGGGTGGGTCAGCGCCTTTACGATCAATGTCGATGCGCTTTCGGTCGGGCGTCTCACGACAGTTTCGGTGGCCGCTGAATCCGCAAACAACACACCGGATCCGGCGGACACGCCGGCAAAAGCGGCGACGAAGCCTTCAGGCGACGGCTATTTGGCCAAGATCGGGGCATTCTTCAAGAACGCCGGGACGGCGGTCCTCGCCAAGCTCGACAACGCCTATAACAATCTGAAAGGCACCGTGTCTGGTCCGGTTCAGGGCGGTAACGTCACCGCCGCCGCAGGCAGCGCCGCGGTCGACCTGACATCGATCGCCACCTCGGCCTCGGTGGCCGGCGCGACGTTGAAATACACCCCGGGCGGAAACAACAGCGTTTCGGTCCAGGCGCTCAATAATACGATTATCGATACCGCGAGCGGTGCGGCTGCGCTGTCGAAAGGCGCTCCGGGCACCAACAACACCGTCGGTTTGGCGGGCGCCGTCGCGGTGACGATCAGCAGCGACATGACGACGGCGAATATCTCGTCGGGATCGAACGTGACGGCTCACGACACTACGGTGCAGGCTCTTGCCGGCGGTGAAAGCACGACGCTCGGACTCGCCATCGCGCTGACCGCCGGATCCGGAGACGGCAAGCAGGCGTCGGCGTCTGTGTCGGTTGCCGAAATCAACAATGGCGTGCAGGCTGGCGTCGACAGTTCCACTGTCGGACAGGCAGCGGGCGGCTCCGGCACTCCGGGCAATCTGTCGATCATTGCGGACCAGAAGACGAACATCGGCATCGGCGCCGGCTCGCTGTATGGCGGGTTCGGATCGGGCAGCAAAAACGGCTTCGGCGTATCGATGACCTACGCCAAGATTGGCGACCCCTCGAGTGGGGCGGCCGTGTCGGCTGTGCTGTCGAATTCGTACGTTCTCAACACGCGCGCTCTCGCCGTCGAGGCCCTGGACACCAGTCGCATCGCATCCGGCGCAGCCACCGCGGGTGGCGGCGCCAATGCCAACGGCTTCTCGGGCTCGGTCGTCGTCAACGACATCAGCCCCACCATTCTGGCCGAGATCACGTCGATTCCGGCGGTCAGCGGAACGGCACTCTTGTCCGGCGGCATCACGGTCAGCGGGGATGTGATCGTCGTGGCGTCGGGCGGCTCCAACGCGACGCTCGACGCGATCATTTCCAACGCTGCGATCGCGACCAACGGCGGACTTGTCGGTCCGACCAGCGACTCCGGGGTTGATTTCTCAGGCACCGCCCTTTCGCCGACCAATACAACCGGTGCGGCGATCCTGGCCGTGGCGGGCAACGTGCAGATCGGCCGTTCGAATGTCGGCGTGTCTATTGTGGCAAACCGGATCGGGACGCGGCACGAAGCCTTGGTCGATCGCGTTTCGGTCACCTCGACCGGCGGCGTGGTCAGCGTTTCGGCATTGGATGATGCGGAAATTCTCGGTATTGCCATCGGCGTCGGCGGGGCGACCGGCGCGGTCGCCGGCAACGGCTCGGTGGCCTACAACGCCATCAACAATAGGGTCATCGCGCAGATCGGCCACGGGACGGACTCCAGCGACGCCGCGAATACCGCCGCAGCGACGGTCGATGCAGCCGCCGTCCTGGTGAAGGCGCAGGACACCGCGACGATACGGGGGGCGGCCGGCGCAATTTCGCTCAATGTCGGTGGTGGAAATGCGGTTGGCTTGTCGGCAACCGTCGATCAGATTTCGACCTTTGTTTCGGCCGCGGTTGCCGGCGCCACTGTCACTGCGGACAATACACTGAGCAACAGCAGCCCGCTCATTACCGGGAGTTTGCAGGCCGGATCGGTCGTCGTCGCAGGGAGCTCGAACGCAAACATCATCAGCGTGGCGATCGGTGTCGCGATTGCGGTCGGGAGCAGCGAGCCATCGGCCTCTCCGCAAGCCAACTTTGCGTCGCTCGTCGCGGGCCTTGCGCCTCCAGCGCCGTCCTCGCAGAGCGATTCTGGCGGCGGCGGTGTGACCCCGCCGACACCACCGGCGCCGCCTGCAGCGCCGAGCCCGCCTTCGACCGGGCTTGCAGGCGCGGGATCGCTCGCCATGAGCACGGAGGCGACAAGCGTCTACGCGACGATCGATCACGGAGCGAACGGGCGTAATGCAAGTGTCGGCGCCAACGATAACGTTCTGGTCCTTGCATCCAACGTCGATACGATTTCGGCTTATGCCGGCGCGCTGAGCGTGGCGGTGAACGCCGGGAAGGGCATCGGCGCCTCCGTCGTGGTCAATACCATCAGCGGGACGACCAGCGCTGGCATAAATAACGCCACGGTCGATGCCCATGGCACCGGCAATGCCGCGACCATCAGCAACGGGACGCTTGCCAGCGCGGTCGATCCATCCGCTGTATATGACCCGGGCAGTAATCCGTCGCTCGCCAGCGGCACCACGACAGTAAAAGGTATCGCTGTCGTCGCGGCCTCAGAGCAAACCGTCAACACCGTCAGTGCCGTTTTCAGCGCCAGCACGTCGGGTCTCGCGGTATCGGCGAATGTGATCACCAATGTGATGAGCGGCACGACCGAGGCGACAACGAAGTCCGCCAGCCTCAATACGAATTTGACCAGCGGTCAGACATCCGCCGTGCAGGTCACGGCCTACAGCGCGTCCTACGCGAACAATCTCGACATCGGCATAGCCGATTCCGGTTCCGGCGGTGCGGGTACGGTCACGCTCGTGATCAATATGATGAATCGGACGACGACTGCCTCCATCGACACCACCGATATCGGCTCGCAGACTGGTCCGAACGGTGCCGTCGGTGTGTTCGCAAACGCGTTCCAGGGGACATCGGGCGTAGCGGTCGGTGCAGCCGGGTCAGGCGGCGGTGCTGGCCTCGCAGGATCGGCGCTGACCAATCTATTCCAATCCAATACGACCGCGTCGCTCAACCACGGCACGATTTATTCGAGCGGCTTGGCAGTCAAGGCCAACGGTCTGAACGGGTTCTTCGCGGCGATCGGCGCTGGCGCACTCGGGTCGTCGGCGGGCGCCGGCGCCACCGTTCTGGTCAACATCAGCAATAACACCGTCAAGGCGCTGGTCGGCGACAACAGCACCACTCCTACGGTTACGACACTGCACCTGACCGGGGCGCTCACCGTCCAGGCGACGAACGAGACCAAAACCACGAGCTATGCGATTGTTGGGGCGGTCGGCGGCACTGCCGGCATCGCCGCGCAGTTCTCCGGCGTCATCATCACCAACACCACTGACGCGGAGCTCGACAATACATCGGTGACAAATACGGCCGGCGCCGCCGCTAACATCGCTGTGACAGTTTCTGCGACCGAGAATGATTCGATCGCGCCGGTGGTCGGCGGCGTGGCAGGCGGTGGCACGGCGGGTGTCGGCGCGGGCGTCAGTCTCGTCATTCTCAAGAACACCACCAAGGCTTTGATGGCCGGCGATACTGTCAATACCAGCGGCGTCGTCACGGTGTCTGCGCTCAGTAATCGCGAGGTCAATCCGATCACCGCGATTGCCGGCCTTGGCGGGCAGGTTGGCATTGCAGGGACGGTCGGCGTCGTCCTGATCGGTTCGGCGGCGTCGAGCGATGAATTGAGCGTGCTTAACTCCGGCGCGACGCAGGGGGATGCAAGCAGCGGCACTCTCGGCAATGCAGGGGCGGCGACAGGAACAAACGTTGTTGCCGCGACCGGCAGCGGTGAAGACGGCATTTCCGCTCAAATCATCGGCGGCAGCGTCACCGCCGGTCAAATCGATATCAACGCAAAATCCCAAGCGTCGGTGAAAAACATCGTCGGCGCCCTCGCGGTCGGTCTCGGTACCGGTGGCTTCGGAGCGGCGGTTGGCTACACCGAAGTCGACCAGAAGGTCACGGCCAGGGCGAGCGGCGGCAGCCTGACGGCGTCGACGATTTCGATCGTAGCCTCTGCCGGCGATCACAATGGCGGTCATTCCGCGGAGTCCTGGGGCATTGCCGGCGCGGGCGGGCTTTATGTCGGTATCGGCGCGGCCGTCGGCCAATCGAAGATCAACAATACTGTTCTCGCCGAGCTCGGATCGACGACGGACGGCGGCACTACCGGCGCATCGTCCGGCACGATCTTGGTGAATGCGGGCGATACCTCGTCGATCGCGTCGTACGGCTATGGCTTTGGCGGGGGCGCGGCGGCGGTTGGTTTGTCGCTCGCCTTCGCCGACAAGAGCAGCTCGGTCACCGCTGACATTGCGGGATCGACCGGGGTCACGCGCTTCGCCAGCGTGATGGTGACGGCTGGCGGCAGCGGCAGCGTGGCATCGCAAGCAATTGCCGGCGCAGCCGGTGTCGTATCCGGCGCAGGCGCCTCGGCCACGTCAACCGATTCCGAACACATCAAGGCCGAGATCGGCAGCGACTCTTCGGTCTCCGCGGCAGGTGCTGGCGTGTTGGTCGCCGCAACCGCGGTGCCGGATGTTTCCGCCAAATCGTATGGCGTTGCTGTCGGAGGAGGTGTCGGGATGGGCGCGTCGGTCGCTCTGTCGAGTGCGGACGTTACGGTGACCGCGGACGTCGGTGATAACAGCACGATCTCCAATGGCAGTCTGACCATCGCGGCCAGCGCGCTGGTCGGAAGCTCCGGACATAGCGCGAATTCCTATGCCGTCGGCGCCGGCGGCGGAATGTTGCTGGGACTGCAGGCGACCTATGTGAAGGCGTCAGACGGCTCAAACGTGACCGCGTACGGCGGAAAGAATCTGCACCTGCCCTCGGCGAACGTCGCGATCGCTTCTGAAAATGACACGAACCAGTTGGCGACCGCTACGGGCATTGCTGTCGGTTACATCGGCCTCGGTGCGACTGTCGCGGAGACGTCTTCGAATAGCCACTCGATCGCCTATCTCGACGCCGGCGCGATCACCGCAGCGGCAAACCTGGGTGTGCTGTCCATCACCGCGACCGGAAGCGATAGCAATTCTTCGAACGCGACGGCGGGATCGGGCGGCATTTTCGCCGGATCGGCCGCGGTTGCAACCACGAGCACGACGAGTACGACGACGGCGACGCTCTACGGCGGCGCCACCATCGACACGCTTTATTTCGGCGGCCTTGGCGTCAACGCGTGGCACACCACGACCTATTCGGCGAATGGCGACGCGTTCCAGGCCTCCGTGGTCGGCGCAAGCGGCGGCCAGGCAATCAATACCGTCCTGGATACGGCAACCGCGGAAGTTGGCAGCAACCTGATCCTCAATTCAGCCGCTGGAAACATGAACGTGATCGCCTCCGACTCGGTATTCGAGTTCAGTGGCGGTTCACGCGCCGGATCCGGCGGCATTGCAGCGGGCGCCGCGACTCTTAGCAGCGCGACTGTCACCCAGAATGTGACCAGCCATATCGGCAGCGGAACGATTTTCAGCCTCAACGACAATCCCGCGACCTCGACGGCGTCGATTGATATTGAGGCCTACAACTTCCTGCAGACGACCGACACCGTAAGCCTGGATGCAGGCGGCCTGTTTGCCGGCGGCGGCGCACGTTCGACCATGTCGGCGACGGCCACCGACACCGTAACCATCGATGATAACGTAACGCTGTTCAGTGCCGGCAACATCGCGATCGGTACCGCCGCGCGCATGACCGCGAATAACCGCGCCAACGCCAGTCTCTACGGCCTTATCACCGGCGCCGGCGCCAGCACCAACGCGGCCCAGAAAGTGACGCAGAACGTCACCATCGGAAATTCGAAAGTTGAAGCTTGGGGACTCATCGGCATATACGCCGGGCAAAGCGGTGACGGAAATTACACCAGCAACATTTCCTCGAACGGCACGACAGTTGTTTACAACAACGCGCTTATTCCGATCAGCGCGGAGTACAAGGGGGAATCGTCGGCAGAGAGCTATTCAACGCTGACATTGTCGACCGGCTCGCAAGTCATCGGCGCCAACAATGTGTTCCTTGGATCGACGCCGGGTGCCGTTGCCTCGAACGGGAAGGGTACGAACTACAATCCGTATCTTTCGCTCTTCAGCACCGAAAATCACGACGACGCCGGTGCGGCACCGATCACCACCGGCAATTTGATCATCAACGGCACAGTTGCGGCCGGCATTCACAACCAGGCGAACATCACGATTGGGTATAACGACTCGGTCGCCCTGTCGTCGGGCGGCTCGCCGTATGCCTTGGCGCTGGAACAGCTCAGCAGCACGAGTCAGTTCAGCCCGATCATGAGCTACAACCACCAGAAGATCCAATACGCGGTGGTCAATGGTTTCAATCCGAAACAGGATGTGGTCGACCAGATCGCGAGCTTGAGCGGACTCAATTCGACTCAAGTGAGGGATGCTGTGGTCGCAGGGCAGCAGATCGCGGCTCAAAACGATGACTCCGCCGGCACCAAGCAGCGGCAGATCAATACCCTGATCCAGGAAATCGCCTATATGTCGGACAATGCCGGTGCGGCCTTTGCGTTCGGCAGTATTCTGGCATCCGCCGGCAACGTCTCGATCCTGGCCAAGAGCTTGAGCGGCTCCATCGTCAATGGCGTCACGCCGTCGGTCAGCGCCAGGGATTCAGCGAAGGTCAGTTTCGACAACCAGGGCACGAAATTCCTGTTCCTCAGCGACCTTGCGCTGAGCGGAGTGGCCGGCGGTCGAGTCGATTTTACCGGCCAGGCCACCGACACCACGGTTGTTCACTCCGCGTCGCAAGGGATCAACTTCACCCGCGACCTGAGTTCGCAACCTCCGACGATTAGCGTCAGCGCCAGTTACAATGCGACCAACGTCAATCGGGAGCCGATCGACCAGAACGGCAACGTGCTTGCGACGACGCCCGACATTTACCTCGGCGGCACGGTGACCAACGTCAACGGCTTGCTCAGTGTCACCAATCAGCTCGGCAACGTCCTGATCACGCGCGACATCCGCGCCGGTACCGTTGCGATGACGGTGCCCAACGGGATGATCGGCGGCAATTCTGGCGCCAACAGTGTCTACAACAGCAATTTCGACGTGGCCTCGCAGTGGTCGAGCGTCGAATACCGGCCGACTGACATCCTCACTGCTGTTGAAGCTGCGGCGACGTATCTCGGCACTTATGGCGGGGCCTACGTTGATGGCCAGCCATACGCGCACCCTTACTATTATTACACGAGCGAGGGTTCCAATCCGATCTACGCACCGGTGAACAGTTCCGGTTACGGGGACCCTAGTGCGGTGTTCACCGCGCGGCTGCTCGCTCTGTTTTACGGCGGCGGCTCGCTCTATTCCGCATTATTCCTTCCTGTCGGCGGTGGATACACCACGGGAGCCAGGGTCTCGGGCTGGGAGCGTGATTGGTACCGCGGGCAAGCCTATAATGGTGGCGATTCCGGGCCGATCCATTGCCACGGATGCGGAGACTTCTTCCAGATCGTCGATCTTCAGAACCAAGTCCTTAACGGGGTAACGGCGGCGGCGACGGCCACCTCAACGATGTCGACGATCACTGCCGGAAAAGCGCTGATCTTGTCGGCCTCGGCCATCAACATCAACGGCAACATCTCGGTTGGCCAGAGCAGCGACTATTCGGTCAATATCGGGACCAGCGCGGTCAACAAAATCAACGACATCAAGAATGACGCGAGCCAGTTGGCAACCGCCCGCAGCAAGGCGGCTTCGGGTCAATTCGTCGATCTGGCGCCATACATTTCGACGGTGAACGGTTCTGACACCAAGATTGTAGCGCGCTACAATGCGCTGACCGATCAAATCCTTCTCGATCCGGTCGTCCAGGGCGCCGGCGGCTATGTCTATCTCAACGGCCGTATCATCAGCACGTCGGCCTCCGGCAACCCGATGGGCAACATCACGGTCCATGGCGGGGCTGGCACCGTCACCGTGAACAATTCCACCGGGGTGGCGCTGGTTACGAACGTCATTAACACTGGCGTGAGTGCCGCCAGCGTTATCGAATTTGTAGACCAGGCCAAAAATCAGACGACCTGGTACGTCTATAACGCGGGTGCTCCGGCCAACCAGCAAGTCAGCGTCTACCAACAGGCCGGCGTAAACAGCAGCGGATATACATCGCTGAGCCCCGTCAATGTCATGGCAAATGCGAACCTGCATTATCAGCCGGCTGATCAGCTTTACAGGTGGATCGATTCCGCGAGTTTGAGCCGGCCCGACACCGCAGATTCGGCGGTGTTCGGCTGGACCTTCACGGGCGTTTCGGCGAACGCGCCGATCTATCCCTATAACCGCTCAGCCCCGATCGTCCTCGCGGGCACGCAGAACACGAATTTCTCGGAGACCATCGCCGCAACCGGCTCCTACATTATGCACGTCGTTGACACCTCGCCGCACAAATGCTGCGGCACCGACTTCAACGGCAACTGGTATCAGGAGCGTTACAATCAGCTGTCCTTGACGATGACGAACACCGTTAAGGCAAACTATGCCATCGGCATCAGCTTCACCGGTGGCGGGACCAGCAACATCGCCGTCACGTCGGACGCGAGCATTATCGTCAATGCCTCGATCAATAACCTGCAGGGCAACACCACGCTCAACGCGACCGGCGCAAATGCGTCGATTACCGGCGGCGCTGCACCCTTCGTTTCCGGTATTTCCGTGGCGTTGAACGCCGTAGGCGGCGTCGGCACGCTTGCCGCGCCGCTGCCGATCGCAACTTTCGGCGGCACGCTAATGGCGACGTCGATCGATCATGATATCGCGATTGGAGCGAGTGGCTCGGTGACGATCTCCCAAATGAAGGCAAATCCCGCAGTGTCCGGAAACGCCCCGGCGGGTAGCGTCTTCATATCCGCGACCGGAGATATCCGCTCAGCGTCGAATTTTGACCCGGCAAACCCGATCATCGCGGGCAAGTCGGTGACGATCAACACGTCAGGCGGCGCAATCGGCGCGGCTTCCGGCGTCGATGGCAACGGCAACGCGACGCTCACGAACATCAATCCCATCGTGATCCAGGCCACCGGCACTCCACTGCTCAACGGCAGCTACGATGGCGGCTTGCTCAACAGCCAGTCATCGGCAGGGGCCTATATCGTGCAGTCGACCGGTGACCTGCGCCTGGGGACGATTTCTTCGACCGGTCCTGTGTTCCTCGAAGCGGCCGGCTCCAATGGTCAGCCGGCAAATATCCTGAACGGGCTGACGAGCGGCGGCTTGACCGCGGACCAAACGGCTTATCTGCAGAGCGTTTGGAGCGACTTGAACCTGCTCGGCAACGGTAATGGTCCGCCGGTATCCGTTGTCAGTTATCAGTCGATGATCACCGCGACTTACAATGATTATTGGCAGATGCGGAATCTCGCATTCGTTGACGGCGCGACCTACAACATCTCGGCGCTCGGAGCGAAAGTGATTGCCGCGCAACTTGCGGCCAAGCTGGGCGTCGAGGCGAGCACCATCACCTCGCAGCAGATCCAAACCGAAGCGACCAACCGCTTCAACAAGGACCAGTATCTGCTTGGCCTGAAAACCGCCGCGCAACTGGGCGTATCGAAAGATGCGCTGTTCGGAACATCCGCAGGGCAGACAAGCAACTTCGAGGCGGCGGTTGCGACCATCGCGCTAGCGCAAGCACTAACGAACTTCGATTCGAGCTTCAGCTACCTTCTGCCGCAGAACTCTGCGCTTTATGCGAACATGGCATCCGGCTCGCGCTGGACGCAGGATCAACTGACCTACACCGTCAGCGCCGGTGCCAATCCTGAACACAACGTCGCCGCGCCTTCGATCACGTCGTTGCCGTTGAACATCTCCGGACGCCAAGTGATGCTGTATGCCCCCTCGGGTACCATCGGCAGCCTCGCGTCGCCGCAGGCCTTCTCGTTTACAACGGACGGTTCGATGCCGCTCACCGACCTTCAGAAGGGCCTGATGGCGGCGGCCGGACCCGGCCAGTTGACCGTCACGACCTCGACGTTTAACGGCCCGAATGGCGCGGTGACGCAGTACAACGTCTCGATTGCGCAACAAAGCTTGGTAAAGGTAAGCCCGCTCGGAACAGTATCCGCCAAGGCCCGGGACCAAGTCTATCTCGGCAGCGCGTCCGATCTCAGCCTCGGTGGCATTCCTGTTGCCACCTTCGGTCCGGTCGCGGCCGCGTATTCGGCCGGCGTTCAGACCACCACGGGCGGCGATGTCGTTCTCCAGGCTGTGGGCAGTATTCTGGGTGGCGTGGCTGGTCAGGTCGCGATCTCGGGGAATATTGCCAATCTGACTCTCATCGCCGAGACCGGCGGCATCGGTCGCGCAAGCGTCGCGGGCAGCAATCCGGCGCAGAATGACAATGCACTATTGCTCGCGCTGTCGGGACCTGTCGGCAACGTCGATCAGCTGCAGGCCGCTCACGGCATTTATCTCCGGCAGACCACCGGCGACCTCGTCCTCGGCAACATCAATGCCGGCAGTGGCGCGGACGGCGTGCTGCAGCTTGGGGCGACCGGCAGCATCTACGCCGAGTCCGGCTTCACCGCGCGTAACGCGGTCCACATCGTCGCCACCGCGCTTGACCTGCGGGCGGTAGGCAGCGTCAGCTTCAATCAGACGACGTTCCAGCCGCTTCAAGTGAAGATCTCGGGCGCGGTCACCGGCAGCGCCGGCGGCCAGATGACAATCCTTAGCCCCAATGCGAACCTGAACGTCGGACAGTCCGGGCTGTTCGGCACGTTGACGTCCGGCGGAGCGATGACGCTCGAGACAAACGCCGGCAATCTGACGATCAACGCCAACGTGACCGGGACAGACGCGCTTCAGTTGCTGGCGAACAGCGCGGTGATTTTCGCGTCGGGGACCAGCGGCGCGCCAATTACTGCGCAAAGCACGGCCGCCGGAGTTACGTTGGCGTCTGCGACGCTTTCGATGGGTATGTATTCTGAGATCGACGCTGCGGCCTCGATCGTTGTGAGCACGACCGGCAATGCGACGCTTGGCAAGCTGCAATCGACCGCTTCGTCAGGGACGTCAATCTCGGTCACTGCGGGTGGCGCGTCTACGGCCGGTGCGATTTCCGGTAACGGAGATGGCCGCAGCAATATCTCAGCGAGCGGCGCGAATGCGGACATTGCGTTGTGGGCCAGTCGAGACATCGGCTCCGGATTGGTCCCGATCTCGCTCGATGCCGCGACCGCGACCGCGAACGTGACCTCGACCGGCGGTAACGTGTTTTTGACGGCGCTGAGGGATCTGCATCTGACCAGCGGCATCGCGACAAACGGATCATTTGCCATCTCGAGCGCTGCCGCATTGACGCTTGATAGTCTAGTCGTCGGCACCACGCTGAATGTCCGCTCGACCGGCGCAACGGTTTACGTCGGAACCGCGACAAGCGTCGGGACGCAGACGATCCAGGCGGCGCAGAACGTGACTTTCGGTCAGCTGACCACCAACGGCATCGCCGGCGATCTCGGTGACGTGACTGTCACGTCGGACAATGCTGCGATCCAGGGCGCGACGGTTGCTGCTAACGGGTCGGCGACGCTGACGGCTGCGACGACAAACCAGGGCACCACGCTGACGGCCAGTGTCGGATCCGCAACTTTGAGCGCCGGCGACCTGATCGATTGGACGACGCTCAACGCCGGCGGCAGGATCAACGTCGTTTCAACGAACGGCGCGGTCACGCTCGGCAGCGCCACTAGCGGCGGAGCGCAAAACATCGAGGCCAAGCTGGGTCTCGTCTACACGACCCTGAAGACGACGGCCGGCGACATCGACCTGACATCCCATACGGCATCGATCACCGGCCAGGCGCCTGGCGAACTGGATGCCCGTGGATCGTTTACCGCAGGCGCGGCGACCACGGTTTCGGCAACGTCAGTGCGGGCTGAGACGGGCAGCGGCCTGGTGACGGCGGGCGGCGCCATCGGGCTCGGCACGTCGAACACAGCGACAACGCTGGGCGTCCGTTCGACCGGCGCAGCGGTGACACTCGGCAGCGCGACCAGCGGAGATACGCAGAACTTTAACGCGGCGAGCAATTTGGCCTTCACGACGCTGAAGACGACGGGGACAGGCGATATTGTTGCGACTGCGGGTACAGGCTCGATCATCGGCACGACAATCGATGCGGCGCGCGATGTGGCGCTGGCGGCAGGTACGGCGGTGGGTGTCACCACGCTGACGGCCGGCCGGACAGCTTCAACGACAGCCGGTACCACGCTGACCGGTCAGACGTTCACGGCCTCAACCGGTTCCGCGAGTCTGAACGCCGGCGGTCTGATCGATTGGACCACGCTCAACGCTGGCACGGCCATCATCGTCCGCTCGACCGGCGGCGCGGCGAACCTCGGCACGGCGGCCAGCGGCGGCTCGCAGACGATCCGCGCGGCGCAAAATGTAACCTTCGGCCAACTGACCACCAGCGGGATCGCCGGCGATCAGGGCGACATAACCGTCGCCTCGGACAGCGCCTTGATCCACGGCACGACGGTGTCGGCGCACAACTCGGCGCTTCTGACGGCGGCGACGTCGAATACCGGCACATTGCTGACCGCTGCGACCGGCGACGCGACGTTGCGCGCCGGCGGATCAATCAATTGGACCACTGTCAATGCGGCCAAGACCTTCGCGGCGACCTCGACCGGAGGCTCGGTCCTGATCCGGACGGCGACCAGCGGCGGGAGCCAGGCGCTTGTGGCCTTTAACGACATCATCTTCGATCGGCTCGAGGCTACCGGTATCCCGACCGACCGCGGCGGCATCACCCTGCAAGCGATCAACGGCACCGTGCACGGCAATACATTGATTGCTCACGGCGATGCAGGCATCGACAGCAAGGCTTCGATTACCCTGAATGCTCTGCAGGGCGATTCGGTATCGCTGAGCACGCCAAAAGACATTGCCGTGTCGCAAGTGAACGTGTTCCGCTCGATGACTCTCGCCGGTGACACGATCAATGTGACCGCGAAGCAGCTTCCATCGGCCCCGCCGGTGCCACTGCATGTGGTCATGTCCGGCTTTAACGGCGGCGTTGCCACGGCAGCGAACGTCACGATCGATCCGCCGGTCGTGATCGTAGACCAGCTGAAAGTCGTCGATATCGTGCTCAGCGTCGACTCGCCGGCCCTGACCATCATCAGTGGCTATGTTCCCGGTCAGATGATGCTGATGACCCCGGCGGGCGACATCCTTCTGAACAACCGCACGCCCGCTCCGGTGGGCAGCGTCAATCTTCAGCTTTATCAACCGAACGGTCAGTTCACGATGTCGCAATTCGGCAACGCGAACTTCACCAATACGAACGTGGTCTGGTACGACACCACGATCTCCTCCACGATCACAAACTACGGCGGCGGCGATTTCACCGGCGCCAGCTTCGTCCGTAACAGCCTGCAGGATATGCGAAACGGTAACGGCTTCGACTTTGGAGCGATCTCGAAATCCGGGAACGTGACGTTCTACATGCTTGGATTGCCTGGGGGCCAGCAGATCGAAGCGAATCAGATTCCGCGCTCGGTGCAGGTGATAGGCAGCGGTCCGGCTGTAAATCTCCGGGGATTGATGGGCACCGGCGACGTGCAAAAAAGCGAGGATGAAGTTCGAAAGACCGCGCCAAAATCGAAAACGCCGGCCCGTCACATTATGGGGCAGTTTTCAAACGGCAGCGGACAATTTGGACTTGGCTTGGCTGTCACCAACCGTTAGGACCTCCGGGGGGAAGTTGATGCGACATCGTTATCTTGTGCTGTGCGTGGGGTTGCTTGCGCTGATGCGTGCACCTGCCATGGCGCAGGTGCAGCCGCCGCCGCAAATCAATCCTGGCCTGATTGAAAACGATATCGAGCGCCAGCGGCGCCGAATCGAACAGCAGCAGCAAATTCCGAAGCAGGGCGGTCCCGCCGTCGTCGGGCCTCAGCGCTCGTCTCCCGTCATCGTGCCCGGTGGCGGTCAGCGCTTCCGGCTCCGCGCGGTT
>JAQGKJ010000150.1 GCA_028290165.1 Bradyrhizobium sp.
CCCGGGATGAGATCCTGCTTGCCGGCGAGGCTGGGCACCCAAAAGGAATGAATGACGTCGATCCCTTCGAGTTGCAGGCGAATGTTGCGCCCCACCGGAATGTGGATTTCGTTCGCTGTCTGCACGCGCTGGTCCGGCGTCGGACCCAAATATTCCACATCCCACCACCACTGCACGCCGCGGACCTTGATAGTGAGATCGTCTCCGACGGCAACGCTCAATGCTCGCGTTGTGAAGAAGCTGAGGACTGTGAAAGCGCTGATGACAAGAACCGAAGCCCCTACCGCTGCGGCCACAGCACTCGTCATACGCTGCTCGGTGCGGAGATCAGGAACTAAGGGCCGCTCAGCCCTTTCCCGCCTGCGCCACAAGGCAAAAATCAGCGCGACCATGACGAGGGTCCAGACCACCGAGCAAACGGCGACAATCAGAATGATGAGCTGCTTCAGGCTGACCGCCGATTCTCCATGTACGTCGAACACAGATTGCCAACCCGTGCATCCCGCAAGCAGGAGCAATGCGGCCAATGGGGCCAGGAATCGTGGAGTGCCAGGCGCTCTCATGGCGTCGGGCCCTGGTCCGGGTGGACCGGCGTCGGCCCCTGGTCAAAAAGCATGGCAGCCGGGGCGCGATTTTCAGCCGGGCGGGTCTGCTTCTCGTCGTTGCGACTGGGCGCGGCAGTTTTCGCGGAATAGGCGCCAATAGTTTGCACGTAGCCGGCGAGCTGCCAAATCTGCTCGGTGGTCATCTTGTCGCGAAAGGCCGGCATGCCGTGCGGACGGCCGTCGCGTATGGACGCGAAGATGGAAACCATGTCTGGCCCATAGTGCCACCAACCGTCCAGGAAGCCAGGGCCGACACCCCCCTGCCCGTCCGCGTGACAGGCCTTGCAACTAAACCATGAATAGAGCCGCTTCCCCTCGCTCAGGTTATAGGCGTTGCTCTCGTAGGGCTTCCCAAGTGCGAAATAGGTCTCGGGCGGCGCGCCACTGATTTGATTGGGCATCAGGGCGATCTTATCCAGCGCCGCCGCGACCGGCGGGTCGACCCGGAGTTGACGCTCTTCCCTCTGGCATCCTGCCGCGGCAAGTGAGATGCTGAGAAGCACAGGGGAAAGCCGGATCATCGGAATCACGCTGGCGGGGAATTTGGACTGAATAAGCTCGACTATACCAATAGGTTCCATTCGAGCAGCGTCAGCCGACGTAGGGGCCGTATCCCCGTATAGCGCGGGAGAACGGCGGAACGTTTTGCGTCTTTCGGGCTTTAAAGCCGGAAAGCCGGACCCCGCGATGAACCAGCCTGTGAGACGTGACAACCAGACTTCCGTCGTTTGCCCGGTCAAGGCAATCTGCAGCGTTGGCGGCGTCGACGAGGAGCGGCTGGTATGCATTGCCGAGGAGACGCCCGTTGCGTTTCGCTATGACGGGTTCTCGCACGCCGTGATGATGGCCACTCCCGACCACCTCCACGATTTCGCCTTTGGGTTTTCTCGCTCCGAGGGAATTATTGAAACCGACACGGATATCCGGGACATCGCCATAGGCTTGGGAGAAGAGGGTGTGACGATCGACATCTCCCTCGTCGGCAATGTCCTTCATCGCTACCTGGCGAGCCGCCGCGTGCGGCATTTGAAAGGCCATACCAGCTGCGGGCTCTGTGGCGTCGAGGACTTGAGCGACGTGCGCCGTCCTAGTTCGCCACTTCAGCCAGCGCACCCCCTGAGCGCGGAACCGATCCGCTCGGCCGTGACTGCGCTGAGACAATGGCAACCGTTGAGCCGTCATACCCGGGGGGCCCACGCTTCTGCGTGGGTTGGGCGCGACGGCACCTTGCGCATCGTCCGGGAGGACGTCGGCCGACACAATTCCCTCGACAAGCTGATCGGCGCGCTGCGCCGCACGGATGTCTCTGTCGGCGATTGCTTCTGCCTGATCACCAGCCGGTGCTCCTTCGAAATGGTGCAGAAGGCCATAGCGGCGGGGATCGCAACCCTGGTCTCCGCTGGAGTCCCGACCGGTCTTGCTGTGCGCCTGGCGGCGAGGGCTGGTTTGAGTCTTCACTCGCTTTCGCGCGACGGCGAACCGATGCAGTTCACGTCGCCCATGGGGTTGGAGGACGACAGATGACACGCACCCGGAAACTGGCTCCTGATCTTGAGGTCAAGCCCTTCGAAGCAGCGGCCGGAGGCTGGGGGTCGGTGTGCTCCTTGGCGGCAAGTATCGGGCGCGACCGCGTGCCATTTACAGCGCCACGCGTTTTGCTCAAGCAAAACAAGCCGGACGGCTTCATGTGCGTAAGCTGCGCCTGGGCCAAGCCGGCTGACCCCCGAGTTTTTGAATTTTGCGAGAACGGGGCCAAGGCGACGACCTGGGAGATTACCAGCAAGCGCGTCACGCCGGAGTTTTTCGCCAACCACACCGTCGCCGATCTCGAAAAATGGGACGACCATCATCTGGAGGGCGCGGGCCGCCTGACGCACCCCATGCGCTGGGACCCCGCCACCGATAAATACGTGCCTATAGAATGGAACACTGCCTTCCAGGAGATCGGGCGGGAGTTGGGCGCGTTACATCCGGACAGCTGCGTTTTCTACACCTCAGGGAGGGCTTCGCTGGAGACCGCGTTCATGTATGGGCTGTTTGCCAGGGCGTATGGCACCAACAACCTGCCTGACAGTTCCAACATGTGTCACGAGACCACGTCGGTGGCGCTTCCGCAGAGCATTGGCGTGCCGGTCGGGACCTGCACCCTGGACGATTTCGCTCATACTGACTGCATTTTCTTTTTTGGCCAGAATGTCGGCACATCGAGCCCGCGCATGCTTCATGAGTTGCAGGAAGCATCGAAGCGCGGGGTGCCCATAGTAACGTTCAACCCATTGCGCGAGCGCGGGTTGGTCGAATTCGCGAACCCCCAATCGCCAGCGGACATGCTGATCAAGGCACCGACGCGTATCACCTCTCAGTATCACCAACTCAAGACCGGTGGAGATACGGCGGCTATCATGGGTATCGCCAAAGTCCTGTTTGCCCTCGAGGCCGCCGCCTCCGCAGATGGCGGCGTTGGCACCCTGGATCGGGATTTCATTCGCGAGCACACACATGGGATCGAAGAATTTAGAGCGGCGGTCGAAAGTTGCGATTGGAAACGCATCGAACGGCGCTCCGGGCTCACTCGCGGGGCTTTGGAAGCTGCAGCCGCCGTGTATGCCCATTCGAAGTCCGTTCTCTTTATCTACGGGATGGGATTGACCCAGCACAAGAAGGGCGTCGAAACGGTCCAGACCTTGGTCAACCTGGCCCTCATGCGTGGCAACATTGGACGGCCCGGCGCAGGCATCTGCCCGGTGCGCGGTCATTCGAACGTCCAAGGGCAGCGGACGGTCGGTATCACCGAAAAGCCGGAGCAAGTTCCAAGCGATAAGTTGAAGCAGCTGTTTGGCATCGAGACGCCGAAACAAAAAGGTGTCAACACGGTCGAGGCTTGCGAAAAGATTATCGACGGCAGCGTGCGTGCCGTAGTGTCGCTGGGCGGAAACTTGGTGCGGGCCGTCCCCGAGCACCGGTTGATTGAGCCGGCTTGGCGAAAGTTGCGGCTTACCGTCCAAATCCTTACCAAACTTAACCGGACTGCTTTGGTCCATGGCGAGGTATCTTACATCCTGCCATGCCTTGGCCGGATTGAAATCGACAAGCAAGAGAGCGGACCGCAAGCCGTGTCAATGGAAGACAGCACCGGATGCATGCACGGCTCGCGGGGGCAAGTGACAGCAGCTAGTCCGCATCTGTTATCAGAGCCAAGGATCGTGGCAGAACTGGCGAAGGCGACCGCCGGCGCTCAATCGACCATTCCCTGGAATGACTGGGTTGCGGACTACAGCAAAATCCGCGACGCGATTGCGGCGACATACCCGGAGATATTCCACGATTTCAACGCTCGCCTTTGGCAACCAGGCGGCTTCCATCGGCCGATTGCCGCACGCAAGCGGGAGTGGAAGACAGCAACGGGCAAAGCCAACTTCATCACGCCGAAATCGCTGGCAACCGATATCGACCCGTCGCCGGAGCAACGAGACGTGGTGCAGCTGATTACATTGAGGAGCAACGGGCAATTCAACACCACGGTTTACAATTACGACGATCGGTTTCGCGGGATCTATGGCTCGCGACATGTGATCTTGATACATCGGAACGATATTGATCGGTTCGGTTTGCAGGAAGGCGCGACGGTCGCTCTGACCACGGCCGTGGACGATGGGGTTGAACGTCGCGTCGATGGATTTCGTGTTGTGGTCTACGACATCCCAGAGGGCTGTATCGCCGGCTACTATCCGGAATGTAATCCGCTAATTCCGTTATGGCATCACGCGGAACAAAGTAAGGTTCCGGCGGCCAAATCGATACCGGTCAGGGTCGAGATCACTCGCACGCCCACGAAGGCATTTAATCGCCGAGCCACGCCATAGTCCACGCGATCGTCCCGCCTACTAGGGCCGATAACTTGACAACGGTAAAACTCCAATCCACAACGGTAAAACTCCATCCAAATGTATCAAACCATGTGCACTAATCGATGGAGCCGACGCCCCCGTCTCACGTCGCTGGAAGCAACCCGGCAATTTTATGCAAAAAACGCTGCAAACCTTTTTAACGGCGGCAGGAACATGGCTGGCGCGTCCTGCTGCCTTCGGACTTGTTATCGTCTATGTAGCTCTCTGGCTCCTTTACGACCGGGAGTCATTCAACTTTCATGGGGCCATCGCAGTCATCACCCTGTGCATGACGCTGTTCATACAGCGATCGGAACACCGTGATACCCAAGCCATCCAAGCGAAACTTGATGAATTACTAAGAGTGCAAAGCGA
>JAQGKJ010000163.1 GCA_028290165.1 Bradyrhizobium sp.
TCGATGCGCTTTGAGGCCGCAGCAAAGCCGGCCTCCACGTCGCCTCGCCGCATCTCGGACGGATTGCCGACACCGACGGCGGGCGGCACGAAGCTTTCACCGGCATCGAGACCGACACGCGCGGGCAGTACTTCGTATTGCGGCGACAGCAGCAAGGCGCCTTCGGTCGCAGCCTCCAGCGTCTCGGCAATCACCACCGCGATCGGCTGGTTCGCATAACGCACCTGATCGTTCTGCAAGAGATCGAGCCGGAACATGAAGGGATTTGTCTTGGCGTCCGGGTCCTCCGCAAGCGGCGGCCTGTTGGCGGGCGTCATGATTTCGACGACGCCGGGGTGGCGCTTGGCCGCCTGCACGTCGAGGAAGGTCACACGACCGCGCGCGATGCCGGAGACCGCGAGAGCCGCATGCAGCATTCCCGGCGGGTGATTATCCGCGGCATAGCGGGCTTCGCCCTTGACCTTCAACACGCCGTCACGGCGGGTCAGCGGCTGCCCGATATTCGAGCCGTGCCGGAGATGGGCGGGGGCTTGGGTGAGGCTGACCTCAGGCATTGTGCAATGCTCCGGAAACGGATGCGAAAGGGGAGGCCGGAAGGGCCGGAATGCGCGCTGGCGTTCCCGCCGCGGCAAGCGCTAGCGCGCGGACAAGAATCCGCCGCGCGAGCTCGATCTTGAACAGATTTTCTCCGGAGGGCTTTGCGTCAGCGAGCGCCGCCTCGGCCGCGCGGCGGAAGGTGGCGGCATCCGGATTGGCGCCTGCCAGGATTCTCTCCGCCGGGCGGGCCCGCCATGGCTTGGCGGCGACGCCGCCGAGCGCGAGCCGCGCATCGCGAATGGTGCCCCGTTCGATCCGCAAGGCTGCGGCGGCCGACACGACGGCGAACGCATAGGACGTGCGTTCGCGGACTTTGAGGTAACGCGTATGCGCTGAGAACGAGCGCGCCTCGCCGGGCAGCCGCAGGGCGACGACCAAATCGCCGGGCTCGAGCACGCTTTCGCGTTCCGGTGTGTCGCCGGGCAGACGATGAAGGGCCTCGAGGGCAATCTCGCGCCGGCCACCCCTGCCCTCGATCTCCACCACAGCATCTAGCGCGACCAGTGGCACGCAGAAATCCGACGGATGGGTGGCGATGCAGCCCTCGCTCCAACCGAGCACGGCGTGCAATCGGTTCTCACCGCCGCGCGCCGCGCAACCCGTGCCTGGTTCGCGCTTGTTGCAGGCACTTGCCGTGTCATAAAAATATCCGCAACGCGTCCGCTGCAGCAGATTGCCGGCCACCGTTGCGGCATTGCGAAGCTGCGCGGAAGCCCCCGACAACAGCGCCTCGGCAATAGCGGGATAGGATCTTGCAAAATCAGAATCGTGGGCGAGATCGGCATTGCGCACGAGGGCTCCGATGCGCATTCCGCCATCGGGCAGTCGTTCGATGCGGTCGAGCTCCGAAAGATGCGTGACGTCGACCAGACGATCCGGACGGCTGATGCCCCCCTTCATCAGGTCGAGCAGGTTGGTGCCGCCAGCGAGATACGCGGCGCCCGGTTGGGCCGCGGCGGCGACGGCGTCGGAGACGGTCGCGGGCCTGAAATAGTCGAAGGTCTTCATGCTGAGCGCCTCTGGTTGGCCGCTGCGAGGTCTTGCTGTGCGTCAAGCACGGCCTCAGTGATGCCGGCATAAGCCCCGCATCGGCAGAGGTTTCCGCTCATGCCTTCGCGGACTCGCTCCGGGTCGCCGCCGGCTTGCCCTTCATGGATCAGGCCGATCGCGCTCATGATCTGGCCGGGTGTGCAGAACCCGCATTGAAAACCGTCATGCGCGATGAAAGCCGCCTGGACCGGATGCAGCAGGTCGCCGCGCGCGACGCCCTCGATCGTGAGGATGTCCGCGCCGTCATGGCTTAGCGCCAAAGCCAGGCATGAATTGATCCGCCGGCCATCGATCAGGACCGTACAGGCGCCGCATTGGCCGCGGTCGCATCCCTTCTTGGTGCCTGTCAGGGCGAGACGCTCACGCAACAGATCGAGCAGCGTGACGCGGGGGTCTTCCAGCTCGACGTCCCGCCGCACGCCGTTGACGGTGAGGCTGATGGAGAAGCTCAAGCAGTGCTCCGATCAATGCTATGGTCGAATTGAATCGCGGCCCGCCTCGCGCGCATCGGCGGGCGGGTTCAAGTGTGGTGGCTGTCGGCATATACGGAGGCATCCTCCGTTTCGCAAGGGGGCGGGAAATCAGCGCGTGACGGCGAAAATGCGTTGCGATTTTCCGCAAAGATCATGTTCAAACAAAGAGATGAGGCCATCGACCCATTCAACCTCATGCAATCGTGATTAGATTATTCTGATGGCAGATTCGTCCGCAGCAACTCTTCGCAGGCCCCGCGCCGATGCGGTTCGCAATCGCGAGCGCGTGCTGGAGGCCGCCAAGACCGTGTTCAGCGCCGGTGGCCCGGACGCGAGTCTGGAGGCCGTGGCAAAACGCGCCGGCGTCGGCATCGGAACGCTGTATCGCCATTTCCCGACCCGCGAAGCGCTGTTCGAGGCGGTCTATCGTCGCGAAGTGCAGCAACTCGGCGATCTCGCCGAGCAGCTGAAAAGCGAGGCTTCACCAGTTGATGCCTTGCGGCGCTGGCTGCGATCCAATGTAGAGTTCGTTGCCACCAAGAAGGGCATGACGGCTGCGCTGGCGCTTGCCGTTCATGGCTCGTCGGAACTCTACGCCTATACGTTCGATCGCCTGACGAAAGCGGTCGGCGCCTTGGTTGACCGCGCCGTCGCTGCCGGCGAGATCCGTGCTGACATCAGCCCCGAAGACGTTCTGCGTGCGCTGGTCGGCATGTGCTACATACACGACCAGCCGGGCTGGCAAAAGAGCGTGCTGCGGCTGGTCGATGTCTTCGTCGATGGTCTTCGCGTGCAAACCGGCGACGATAGAGCGCTGGCGCCGAAGCCAGGACGCGGCGCTGCCACAAAAACTGTGAAGGGGAAAACCCGGCCGCGCGGATCCCGCAAGGGACGCTGATGAGCATGGCGCGACGGCGAAGCGACCGCCAACGATCCGAGTTGACACGTCGCTGACATAACATGACATTTCACGATGAGGGAGTGACGACGTGTCTATCTGGACTTGCGAGCAATGTGGTGCCCAGTTCCCCGGCAGTGATGAGCCGCCGGGATCATGCCTGATCTGTGAAGACGACCGGCAGTTCGTGAACTGGAACGGCCAAACCTGGCTCGCCCGCGAAGAGTTGGCCGAACGTCACAGGCTTGTCTGGCGCGATGATCTGGGCCTTCTCGGCATCGGCGTCGAGCCGTCCTTCGCGATCGGGCAACGCGCGTTGGTGATACGGGAGGCTGACGGCTGTGTGCTGTGGGACTGCATTCCCCTGCTCACGGACGAGGCTGTGGAACACGTCAAATCCCTCGGGGGCCTGAAGGCGATCGCTGTCTCTCACCCGCATTATTACGGTGCCATCGCCGATTGGAGCGAAGCGTTCGGTGGCGCACCGGTTTATCTGCACGAAGACGATCGCGCGTGGATCACCCGGCCGCATTCCGCGATCAAGCTATGGTCGGGGGAAAGCCAGCGTCTCTCCCCAGACATTCTTCTCATGCGTGGCGGCGGGCATTTCGCCGGGGGCACCATTATGCACTGGCGCGCGGGCGCGGACGGGCGGGGTGCTCTTCTGACCGGCGATATCGCCACGGTAGCAATGGATCGCCAGTCCCTGAGCTTCATGTATAGCTATCCGAACTACATTCCCTTGAATGCGCATTCCATTCGACGGATCGCGAGCGCGATTGAGCCCCTGATGTTTGACCGCATCTACGGGGGTTGGTGGGGTCGCAACATCGCCACCAACGCAAAGGCGGCATTTACGGCCTCGGTCCGGCGGTACCTCACCGCCATTTCGGGGGACGTCTAGCCGTATCGGTTCCCGCCGCCAGTCCCGGAAAATCTTGCCTCCCAAAACAACATTGCTATATCAGGAATTTCCCGCAATCTGCTTTGCCGAACCAAGCCGAGCCCAATAATGAACACTACCGATACATCCGTCGAATCCCAACCCTTCCAGGCCGAGGTCTCCGAACTGCTGCACCTGATGGTGCATTCGGTCTATTCGGAAACCGACATCTTCCTGCGCGAGCTGATCTCGAACGCGTCGGATGCCTGCGACAAGCTGCGCTATGAGGCGATCGCTACCCCTTCGCTGATCACCGATGGCGAGCCGCCCAAAATCTCGATCGTGCCGAACAAGAAAGACAATACGCTTAACGTGGCCGATACCGGCATCGGCATGGACCGGCAGGAGCTGATCGACAATCTCGGTACCATCGCCCGCTCCGGCACCAAGGCCTTCGTGTCACGCCTGACCGAGGCCAAAGACGGCGCCGGGCTGATCGGCCAGTTTGGGGTCGGTTTCTATTCTGCTTTCATGGTAGCCGAGCGCATCGTTGTCACCAGCCGCCGTGCCGGTTCGGATGAGGTCTGGACCTGGTCGTCATCCGGCGGCTCCGGATTCGAGATCGCGCGGGCCAGCGAGGACGACGCCAGGCCGATCGCGCGGGGCACCGAGATCGCGCTGCACTTAAAGCCCGAGGCGAAAAAATACCTCGAGACTTATGAGATCGAACGCGTCGTCGGCGCCTATTCCGACAACATCCAGTTTCCGATCCTGCTTAGATCCGAAGAGGGCGAGCCGCGGCAGATCAATTCGGCGAGCGCGCTGTGGCAGCGCTCCAAATCCGAATTGAAGCCGGAAGACTATACGCAGGCCTATAAGTCGATCGCGGGCGCTTTCGACGAGCCCGCGATGACGCTGCATTACCGCGCCGAGGGCCGCTACTCCTACGCGGTGCTTTTGTTCGCGCCGTCGACAAAGCCGTTCGATCTGTTCGAGCCGGCACGCAAGGGCAAGGTGAAACTCTACGTGCGACGGGTGTTCATCACCGACGATGCCGATCTCTTGCCGGCGTATTTGCGCTTCATCCGCGGCGTGGTCGACAGCGAGGACTTGCCGCTGAACATCTCGCGCGAAATGCTGCAGAACAATCCGCAGCTGGCGCAGATCAGGAAAGCCGTGACCAGCCGCGTTGTCGGAGAACTGGAGCAGCTCGGCGAGAAGGAGCCGGAGAATTTCGCGAAAATCTGGGACGCCTTCGGCCCCGTCATCAAGGAAGGCATCTACGAGGATTATGAACGGCGCGAGAAATTGCTGGCGTTGTCGAGGTTCACCACAACGGCTTGCGAGAACCGGTCGATGAATCAATATATCGCAGATTTAAAACCAAATCAGACCGAGGTGTATTTTCTGGTCGGCG